>JAQGHW010000448.1 GCA_028291505.1 Rhodopila sp.
GATGGGGAACGTCGATCCAGCATTGGCGCTGAATGTCGGCGGCTATTTGCTGTTGTGTCGTAACGTCCGGGGCATCAACCCAGGCGGCGCGCAGTTCCTCGATCCGCAGGCTGTTGGTCCAGCCGAACCAGGCGGTTTCTCCGGTGGTACGCAAGAAATGCAGGGCCGGGGTCTGCATGTCCGGCCCATTGGCAGTGGTGCACAGCACGCTCCAACCGCGCGCGCTGCTGACGACGATGGCGACACGCAATGATCATCTGATCCGGGCTCCTCAGTTGCCGACAGCTGCGACACGGCAGGTCACGCGATCATTGCCGAATGTGCGATTTGCTGAAGAGGTGCCGCAACGGGCAAGGGCACCAGCGCCGGATCCGCAGAGACGCAACGGCCCGGTGCCGGCGTCGCTCAGGCTGCGTCAAGCCGTTCCAGCAGCTTTTCCGCGCGGGCGCGTTTCTCTTCGCTCCGGTCCCGCTGGATGATCCTCAGGATCGCGTCTCTCGCGTCCTGGTCACCCCGCTCCGCCATCTCAAACGCCATGGCATCCCGCCGTTCGTAGTGGCTGCGATCCAGCGGCACAATATCGAGCGGCAGGTCCTTCCAGAAATACTGGCCATCGGTCCGTTCCCATCCGGCATAGACGTCCTCCCAGGTGCCGCAGCCGGCATAAGGAACCATGTTGGTGTCGGCAATCGGCTGGCTCAGCGGCTGAAAACGTGCGTCGAATGACATGCGGATTTCACGAGTCCGGTTCGGCAGCGCCTTGTGCACCGTGACGTCCTGGAAAATCAGCGCATCGCCGGCCCTGAACGCGCCGGTCACCCAGGAGCCGGGGATCGGCACGGCGATGTCCATGCCACCGGCGCCGGAGCCGACCTTGGTTTCCAGGATGCCCTGCGTGTGGGAACCGGCAGCAACGGCCAACGCTCCTTTCTCACGCGGGCAATCGCCGAGCGGCATCCAAAGCGCGTAGCTTGTCGCGCCGCCGATATGGACGCGGTCCTGGTGGCTGCCGGTCGTGAAGTCGAAGCGACCGGTCTGCGGGAAGATGTTGCGCTGCACAAACATCGGATGGGCGAGTGCCGGTTCGTCGAAGATCCGGGTGAACAGCGCGGTGACGACCGGATGGATGCGCAGCCGATGCAGTTCCTCATCCATCCAGAGGTTACGGAACACGCGCATATAGCGGTCTTCGGGATCCTTGCAGGCGGCCGCCGGGTTAGCGATGCCGGCCTGCACCGGGCTGTCAGGGTCAAGCCAGCCGTCCGCTTCTGCCTTGGCCAGCAGACGTTGGCGTACGGCGAGGATCGCCCGGGCCGGGAGGAGGCCACAGATGAAGAGGTACCCGTCGCGATCCAGCCGAACACGCAGCGCGGGGCCGTCGTCCAGCAGGCCGGTCGAGTCAAGAAAGTCGGGATAGATTTGCATCGCTTGCGCCTTCACCATCCATGCACGAAATTGAATTATGCGGGTCGGCCATCCGCCACGCAATCGACAGGGGTCAGCGGTGAGGGAATAATCCCGGAGCTGGGTGAATGTGGGCGGCGAACGGACAGGCTTCGCCGGTCACAAAAACAAACGGGGAAACGCAATGAACCAACCCAATCGAGTCAAAGCCGCCATGCGCGCTGGCCGCAAAGCGTATGGTTACAACCTTTCCTTTCCCTCGCCGTGGGTGATCGACATTCTCGGGAAGATCGACTTCGATTTCGTCTTCATCGATGGCGAGCATGGGCCCTTCGGTCTGGACCAACTTGAAGATCTCTGCAGGACCGCCGAGCGACATCGTGTGACGACGATCGCCCGAGTGCCGGACATCGGCTCATCGACAATCCTGCGGTACCTCGACCGTGGTATCGTGGGCATATTAGGCCCGCATATTGCCACCGAGGCGGACGCCCGCCAGTTGGTACGGGCGTGCTACTTCGGTCCGCTCGGCGAACGGTCATTCGGGGCCAACCGCGGCACTGACTACAATGCCGGTATTGCGGACAAGGCAGCTTACTACCGTGAGGCAAACGAACAGATGCTGGTTTGTGCCCTGCTTGAAGACGTCGCCGTGCTGGACAACCTCGATGCTATTCTTTCGGTGCCCGGTATCGATCTGTACAGCATTGGCCCGAACGATTTTGCCCAAAGCCTTGGGTATCCCGGCCAACCCGACCATCCGGAAGTTGTCAAGACGATGCAGGAAATCACACGTCGCATTCAACAGGCGGGTGGAACGATGCAACTGGACGTGATGGAAGGGGCATGGGTCAGTGATATGCTGCTGAATGCGGGTCGACGTATCTTGCGACCGTAGCATCACAAAGCAACAAAACGATCGCTATCTCTGCTTGGATGTATGGCGATTCGGAGCGTGCATAGGCGCCACCGGAACGGAGCCGCCCGATGAGCCTGACAAATACCTGCTCTGCCGACGTTCAGTGGCTACCAGTAACATATTTGAGGGCAGCTCCGCTCGACCGTGCGGCGGTCCAATCTCAATGGAGGCAGCACGGTCGCGGCACCCGGGACGTAGCGGGCCTCCCGGGCCTATGCCTTGGTCAGCCAGCGCTTGGCGATTCGGCAGGCGACTGTGAATGCGGGATTGAAAACATTGCCGACATCATAACGGACGACCTGGCCCATCAGATGGCTGGCGGCGCGGGCGTCCAGCCCGTAATCCTCACCGAGCCAGCGCAGCATCTCGGTCGTGGCATGCTGCAGCGCCTGATCGAGCGGCCGGGCATTGCCGACGGCGAATATATCATCGGCCGTCTCGCCGCGCGGCCAGGTGATCGTCCGCTTGAGGACGCGAAACGTAACCTGCATCTCGAACGAGGTCTCAATGCCGGTGCCGACGATCTCGCCATCGCCCTGGCAGGCGTGGCCGTCGCCAAGATAAAACAGCGCGCCCGGCACGGATACCGGGAACCAGGCCGTCGTACCTGGCGCGAAGAGCCGATAGTCCATGTTTCCGCCGTTCTGGGCACTGGTTGCGGTGGACAGCGCCTGGCCGGCCGCCGGCGCGACCCCGAAGCAGCCGATCATGGGTTGCAGCGGCGGGGTGAAAGCCTCGAGGCCCTTCGGCGGATCCTGCAGCCGTACGGTCCCGGTGTTGCCGTTGATATCCCAGACGACCCGCTGCGACGCCGGCCGATCAGCAATCGCGGCCGGGTCCAGCACTGTCAGAGCGAGGGGAGAATAGGTCCAACCCGTAGTCCGGCTCGGCGTCAGCCGATCGATGTGGACGGCCAACGTATCTCCGGGTTCGGCGCCTTCGACAAAAAATGGCCCAGTCATCGGATTCGGCCGGCTACCGACGGCAGCCTCGCGGGCATCAAGACCGGACGCGTCGATCGTATCGGTCACCACCGTGTCGCCGTCGGCGATTCGAAGGCACGGCTCGGCGGTGCCTATCACGTTGAAATATTGGGTGGGACGAAAGCGGTGTGTGGCCATCGGGCTCTCCAGGAAATCTCTTTGGCACAAATCGTGTCGTTGGATCGGTCCCCGTCACGGTTGCGCGCGCCACGCTAGGAACCGCTCGGAGGGCGGTCAATAGTGATCGAGAGAAAGGGGTTCCGCGTTGCTTTAGGCTCAGAACCCAATTTCCGCTTGCCTCGGCTCGATAGGATCGGATTCAAGCTCCTCGGTTGAGAGGAGCAAGGGGATGGCCAACGAATTCTGGATGAACGAGCGGGAATGGGCGGTGTTGGAGCCGCTCATTCCGATGAATCGGCGCGGCGTGAAACCGAAGCGCAACCGCGAGATTATCAGCGGAATTCTCCATGTTTT
>JAQGHW010000449.1 GCA_028291505.1 Rhodopila sp.
ACGTGCTCGCCCCTGGCTCCAGCACCAGCACCGCGACCCCGGTTTCGCCCCATTTTTCGTGCGGCATGCCAACGACGCAAGCCTCCGCGATGGCAGGATGCAGCAGCAGGGCTTCCTCGATTTCCCGCGGATAGACGTTGGAGCCGCCGGAGATGTACATGTCCGATGCTCGACCGGTGATATAGACGAAGCCGCGCGGGTCCATGCGGCCAAGGTCGCCGGTGTGGAACCAGCCATGCGCGGTGGCCTTCGCGGTCGCCTCCGCGTTGTCGTGATAGCCGGCGAAGACGCCGGGGCCGCGGACGCAGATCTCACCGGTTGCGTCAGCTTCGACCGGCTGGCCTGACTCGTCCAGGATCGCGACGTCCATGCCGGTGCGCGGAAAGCCGCAGCTTCCGACGGGCATCTCGGCGTCGTTCTCGCTGTGCAGCGCAGGTGGCAGGACGGTGATGTTGCCGGTGACCTCGCCCATGCCAAAATACTGCACGAGCACCTTGCCCAGTTTGCGAAGGGCGTGCAGTTGATCGGCGCGGTACATCGGCGCTCCGGCATAGATCACGTAGCGCAGACTGCTGTGGTCGTAACGGTCCACCGAATCATGGCGTGTCAGCATCGTCAGGATCGTCGGCACGGTGAACATGTTGGTCACACGGTGCTTTTCGACCAGGCGCCAGGCTTCCTCGCAATCCAACCTCTCGCCGGAGAGTATGATCGTCGTGGCTCCGCGTGCGACCTGCGGCAGGGCGTGGACACCGGCCCCATGGGACAGCGGGGCGAGCACGAGAGAAGCGTCCTGTTCGGTCGTGGCCGGCATCAGATCGCAAAGATGATTGCAGATGACGTAATCCATCTGCCCATGTGTCAGCAGGCCCGCCTTTGGCCGCCCGGTGGTGCCGGAGGTGTAGAAGAACCAGGCGGGATGGTCGCGGTCCACATCGGCGGGTCGGGTGACAGGGGCTGCAAACGCGGCGAGCGCCTCCCAGTCGTTCGTATCGCCGCCGCCGATGGAAATCTCCAGGCGGCAAGCGGTGTTGGCGGCGCGCGCTGCGGCAGCGTGGTTCGGAAAGGCGGCATCGAAAATATGGACCGAAGCGGCGGAGGATTGTGCCAGATAGGCGACCTCCGGTGATGTCAAGCGGAAGTTTGTTGGTACCCAGACCGCGCCGATCATCCATGTCGCGAACATGGTTTCCAGCACCGCATTGGAATTGCGCGCGTGCAACAACACCCGGTCGCCATGGCACACGCCGCGAGCCGCCAGCGCGCCGGCCGCGGCCTGGACGCGGTCACGAAACGACTGCCAGGTCCAGACCTCGTCGCGCCAGATGATCGCCGGCCGGTTGGGAAACCGGCGCGCGGTCTGCATCAGCAACGAGGCAAGGTTGGCGGTCGGGATCAGCGCAGTGGTTCCAGGATCGAGACGTAATTGGCGACCGCTGCCCCACCCATGTTGAACACCGCGCCGATGTCCGCCTTCGGCAACTGCATCCCGCCTGGAGCCTCACCAGTAAGCTGCATGGCAGTGATCACGTGCATGGACACGCCGGTGGCGCCAATCGGGTGACCCTTCGCCTTCAGGCCGCCCGACGGATTGATGGGCAGCCGCCCGTCCTTGGCGGTCCAACCTTCCAACACCGCCCGCGCGCCTTGGCCCGGAGGGGTCAGCCCCATCGCCTCGTATTCCAGCAGTTCCGCGATGGTGAAGCAGTCATGCGATTCGACGAAGGACAGGTCGGTCAGCTTGGTGTCGGCGGCGTCCAGCGCGCGGGCCCAGGCCAAGGCGGCGCCCTCGAACCCTGTGATGTCGCGCTTGCTGATCGGCAAGAAGTCGTTGACCTGGACGGCCGCCTTGAAGCGAATTGCCTTGCCCATGGCGCGGGCGGTTTTCTCGTCCGCCATAATCAGGGCGACGGCGCCGTCCGAGACCAGCGAGCAGTCGGTGCGCTTCAGCGGCGGTGCCACGTATGGGTTCTTTTCGCTGACGGTGCGGCAGAAGTCGTAGCCGAGATCCTTGCGCATCTGGGCGAACGGGTTGTCGACGCCGTTCTTGTGGTTCTTCGCGGCGATGGCTGCCAGCGCGTCTGACTGGTCGCCGTATCGTTGGAAGTATTTCTCCGCGATGCGCCCGAATACCCCGGCGAAGCCAGCGGGGATGTCGGCCTCTTCCTTCTGGTAGCTGGCCTTGAGGAGAATATCCCCGACCTCCTTGCCGGGGGTCGCGGTCATCTTCTCTACCCCGATCACCAGGGCGAACCGGCCGCGTCCGGATAGCAGGAAGTCACGCGCGCCGTACACCGCGGCGGAACCGGAAGCGCAGGCGTTCTCGAACCGTGTGATCGACGTGAAGCGCAATTCCGGCACGTGCTGCAGCACCAGCGACGCGGGAAAATCCTGCGCGGAGAACCCGTTGTTGAACAGGCTGAGGAAGGTCGCGTCGATCTCGTGCGGGGCGATGCCGGCATCTGTGATCGCGGCGCCGGCGACGCGGCCGATCAGGGATTCGATATCGGGGTCGTCCAGCTTGCCGAACGGCGAGTGGGCCCAGCCAACGATACAGGCTTCGGTCATGATGGTTCCTCCTGAGACCGGGTCATTTAGTCATCACCACACTATTCCGCCATGATCAGGCCGGCCAGCGCCTTCGGTTCGGTCAGCATTGGATAGTGGCCGGTGTCCAACTCATACCAGCGCGCCTTCAGCGTCTCCGCTGCGCGCTTCTGGTGGTTGACCGGCGGATTGGCACTTTGCCGGCACCAGATCACCGAGGCATTCCAGGATTGCTGCCAGAAGCTGTTCAGCCGAACCGGTGCCGCCATGGCTGCGATCGGGTGCGCAGTATAGCGAGCCAAAGCCCATTCCTTCGTCGGGCCGTCCAACGAGACGAACATTCGATTGGCCGCGTCTTCGTGGGACGGGCCGGTGCCGACGTCGGTCGTGACCGCGGTCGGGCGCTTCACATGATCGGCGACCGATTCCCCGTCGAACAGCGCGAGGGCATCGGCTAAAACGATACGGCCGATGCGGTCGCGGGCGGTCTCGGCTACGCGGGCGGCGACCATGCCACCGCAGCTTGTGCCGACCAGGACGATGTTTTGCAGATCCTCGAAGAACAGCATTTCCGCGATTTCGGCCGCCTGTGATTCGGTATCGATGCCAGGCCGGAGGGCATGGCGGCGTTCTGCACAACCATCCAGCGTTGGTGCGAAGACGGTGTGGCCGGCGGCACGCAGATGCGGCTCCACGCGCTGCCAGATCCATCCGCCCTGGTATGCGCCGTGCAGCAGGACATAGGTGGCCATGTGCGTTTTCTCCCTTCTTTATGGCTGCGAGATCAGCACAAGAATGGGCGGAAGGCCATGGCTGGCCGATCGGGAGGTACGCGGTTCGCCGCGTGGGCCGTCCTCGTGTCGCGCCTGATGGCGGAGCATCGGGGGCAGGGTAGGGGGCGACCGGACATGGACAGCCTCGCGGATGATCGGTATCGGGCAGCGGTTGATCGCTTTGAGGTACTCCGATGTCCGACGTCCCGCCCGACCGCCTGTCCAACGACCCTGGCAGCAAGTTCTACGATGAAGCGGCCCTGCGCCGCGGCGTCGGGATTCGTTTCAAAGGCGTGGAAAAGACCAATGTGGAGGAATACTGCGTCAGCGAAAATTGGGTACGGGTCGCCGTCGGCAAAACTCTCGACCGTCGTGGCAAACCGTTGACGATGAAGGCCACCGGTCCAGTCGAGCCCTATTTTCGGGATGTTCCGACGGAATAGCCTGGACGCTTTTGTTGCTTGACCGGGCCGACACTATCGTCCGCCCGCCGACCGGTCGATCGGGTGGGTTGCGACCCGGACCGGATAGGTCTTAGCTGACTCCGTTCATGCGCAGCCGGTGAAACGCCAAGACTGCGCCGCGGAGGAGAACGAACATGAACGATGTCGTAGAGACCACTGCCGGCAAATTGGCTCATGCCACCTTGGAAAATGCTACCTATGTGACTGGGCGGCGGTCTTTCTTCAAATATCGCGACCTGGGGGTGACCGACGCGACCGGCGGGAAGATGCGGGCGCAGGTGACATCGGCCACGCAGGGATTGGGCGAGCCGACCGGGTGGCATTACCACGTCTGCGACCATCAGCTTGTCTACATGCTGAAAGGCTGGGTCGATCTGGAATTCGAAGACGGCACCAAAGTGCACCTGATGCCAGGGGAATCGCTGATGATCCCGGGTGGTATGCGGCACAACGAGACGGGAACGGCTGACGAACTGGAGCTTCTGGAGGTCTCGGTGCCGGCGGAAATGAAGACCGTGGTTTGCGATCAGCCGACAGGGATAAGGTAACCACCACAGGCGGCAGATCCGCAAAAAAGCGGCGGCATGCGGCTTGCTGCGACGCACAAACCGCGTCACACTCGCCGTATGCCGGATGTGCCAGCTGCCCCGCCGACGACAGCCCTGGCCCAGGAACTCCTGGACCTGACCGCACGCCTTGGCGCCCGAGCAGACGAAGATCCTTTCGGCAATCCCGTTCTGCTGATTTCGCTGGCGATCACCCGCCAGTTGGATACCGGCAGCTTGACCGAGACCGGTATCACGGCCCTGATCAGGCACCTGCGGGATGCGGCATTCAACGACCGCGCAAAACGCATCGCCACCTATCTCGGGGGTATCGACACCGCGGTGAATGACGGCATCCTGGCGAGCCTGGCGCAGCATCTGCTTCGTCCGGACCCGAACGACAGCCCAGTCCGCTGGGCCGAATACCAGGCACTGACGGAACGTACTCGTTTCGCTGCGGTATTCACGGCGCATCCGACGTTCTCGCTGCCGTTGCCGGTCAACCAGGCGTTGGCGGAGGCCGCATGCGGCCGGCCGGCACCCGAATTCGAATCCCATCGTCCGCCGCCGATCACGCTGCGTAGTGAGTTCGATCAGTCCGCCACGGCGATCGCCAACGGCCGCGACGCGATCGACCGGTTCAATGCCGCGCTGATCTCGGTTGCTCGGGGTGCTTGGGCGGATCGATGGACCGAGCTCACGCCCAGTCCAGTGGTACTGTCTACATGGGTCGGCTATGATACCGACGGCCGCACCGATATCGGCTGGTGGGACACGTTGCGGCTGCGGCTCGAAATGAAGCGCCTGCAGCTTGCGCGGCTGCATACCCAGGTTTCTGTACTGCCTAGCGCGGGCGGGCTGGCGGAACGGGTGTCGGAAGCCCGGGAAGCGGTGGACAGGCAGATCGAGCTCTGCCCCAACCAGCCGGAGCCGGTTAAGGTGGCGGCCTTCGCACACGCTCTGGTTAGTGGACGGGATACCGCGCTGACGTCTCCGGCGCCGCTGCTGCCGCTGTTCCGTTCGGCGATTGCCAAGGCCGATGATCGTGAGAAGCTCGCGCTGACCGTGGCACGGGCCGGATTGGTATCGCACGGGATGGCGCTGGCGCACACGCATACGCGGCTGAATGCGGCACAAATCCACAATGTCGTTCGCCAGCGGCTGGGGATCGCCGACCCGCCGGAAGACCCGTCTCGCCGGCGGGCCTTGTTTGGCGCGATCAATGCCGCGTTGGACACGGTGAAGGCCGAACCGGTGGATTTTGGCGCTCTGATCGGCGAGCAGGCCTCGGCGGCGAGGCTGATGATGACGGTTGCACAGATCGTCAAGCACGTGGACAGTTCGATTCCGGTCCGCTTCCTGATCGCGGAGACCGAAACCGGCTATACACTGCTGGCTGCGTTGTGGCTCGCGCGGTTGTTCGGGATCGAGCGGCATGTGGAAATCTCTCCACTGTTCGAAACGGCGGACGCGTTGGAGCGAGGCGCCACGGTGCTGGAAGAGGCACTGCGCAGCCCGCATTATCGGGACTATCTGAAGCAGACTGGCAAGCTGGCGCTGCAGTTCGGCTATTCTGATTCCGGGCGTTATGTCGGGCAGCTCGCCGCCAGCTATCTGATCGAGCGGCTGCGGCTGAAAATCGGCCAGACGCTGGAGCATCACGGGGTGACCGGTGTCGAGGTCATCCTGTTCGACACGCACGGCGAGAGTATCGGCCGTGGCGCCCATCCTGGCTCCCTGGCTGACCGGCTGAAGTATCTGTCGCCGACCGCGTCGCGGCAGGCGTTGGGGCGGGCAGGGCTGAAGGTGCGGGAAGAAGCGGCGTTTCAGGGCGGCGACGGATACCTGCTGTTCGGCACACCGGAACTGGCGCTGGCGACAATCACCCGGATCGCTGAACAGACCTACCACCCGGCGGCGGGTCCGATCGAGGATCCGGTCTATGCCGATCCCGATTTCGCCGCCGATTTCTTCGCGACCATCCGCAGCGGGATGGAAGGGTTGGTGGAGGATGCGGGGTATGCTGCCCTGTTGGGCGCCTTCGGTCCGTCGTTACTGGACCGCACAGGATCGCGCCCGGCGGCGCGACAGTCGGACGGGATGGGTGGTGCGGTGCGCATCCGCCACCCGAGCGAATTGCGGGCGATCCCGAACAATGCGATATTGCAACAGATCGGCTGGTGTGCGAACACGCTTCAGGGCATCGGGGCCGCCGCCGCTCGGCATCCTGAGACGTTTACCGAACTGAGGCAGAACAGCCGCAGGTTCAAGCGGGCGATGGATTTGGCGAGCCACGCACTGGCGCACTCGGATATCGACGTGTTGCGGGCTGTCATCGCGAGTTTGGACCCCGGTACGTGGCTGGATCGCGCCGCGCATACCAGGCGACCGGGCCGGCGCGAGGCGCTGGTGCTGGTGGCCAAGGCACTGGAACGGCTGGATATCTGGGCGGCGGCGCAATCGATGTTCCGGCGCATCTCGGCTGATCATCTGGCACTGCGGGTGACGTGGCCGGATGTGCCGCATATGGCGAACCGGGAGATCCTGCTGCATGCGCTGCGCCTGGCGCTGATCCATCGGATATGGCTGCTGGCTGCCGAGATCCCGGATTTCTCGCCCCGGCATGGGGTGACGCGGCTGGCGTTGGAGGCGGCCATTCTGCGGCTCGATATCGACGTATCGTTGACCATGCTGGGGGAGATTTTCCCGTTGGCGACAGACGCGTCGGCGGACTGCGATTACGGCGAGCCTGCGCCACCGCGAGCAACCGATGCCTATGCGCGGGAGCATGAGGAGATTTTCGCCCCAATGCGGCGGCTGTTCGGGATGGTGCGAGAGATTGCGACCGCAGTGACGCACGAGGTCGGGGCGTTCGGGTAGGGCTCCTCAGACACCCCGGACGGGGCGGGATCGCGTGGCGGCCTATATCGCGACGCCGGCGGCCCGCATCAGCACCGCCGCGGCATCGCGAGCCTGGGTTGCGACGGCTGGGTCCTGCCGCACCAACATCGAGGCGATCGCGCCCTCGAACAGCAAGACGACGTGGCTGGCAAGTACATCGGGATCGGGCGCACCCGCCTGTGACAACAAGGCGGCGATATGTTGGCGCCGATCCTCTTTATAGCCCGACGCAATGCCGCGGGCGGTTTCGCAGTCATCGGCCAGTTCGGTGACAGCGTTGACGAAGGGGCAGCCGCGGAAGTCGCCTTTGGCAAAGCGCGTTTGAAGCTGGTCAAAGAGGTCGAGCACCTGCGCCGCGGGAGCCTGGTCGGATGCCAGCAGGGGCTGGATGCGCTGTCGCAGATAAGCGGCGACCAGGGCGTCCTTGGAGGGGAACGTGTCGTATAATGATCGCTTGCTGATTCCGGCCTCGGCCGCGACGGCGTCCACACCGACGGCGCGGATGCCCTTCTGGTAGAACAGCCGGTCAGCTGCCGCCATGATCCGATCCGCCATGGGCGTTCGTTCCGCCACTCTGATCAGTCCCTCCGCGTGCCAGGATAATTTAGCTTGCATAAATCCGGGTTGCATCCCACCTGCGTTTCCACACAGATCGGTGTGGCCCATATCAGTGCCAGGGGCCCCATCGGCAAGGAGGACAGGCATCATGGACGTCGTTTCTTCTCTTCCCCAGGTTACAGGCGAGGTGGTCTATCTGGCGAAGACGCCGGAAAAGCCGCACGTCTACACGTATGATCCGCCGGAAGGCGTGGCGAAGACCAACATCGTCCCTGAGGCGCACACTGTTCCGATCTTCGACATGCGGCCGGTGGCGGATGGTCTGACGCTGGACCTGCAGGGTTTCGCGCTGGTCGATGCGCCGACGTCGGTGACCGACTTCTATGATGAGGCGCAGCTTGCGGCGACATATTACCCGGAAGCGGTGGATCTAGTGAAGCGGGCTACCGGCGCCAACCGGGTGGTGGTGTTCGACCACACGATCCGCCGACGCGAGCAGGGCGTGGAGGACCGAGCGCCCGGGACGCCGCGCCAGCCGGTGACTCGCATCCACGGCGACTACACCGAGGTGTCAGGTCCGCAGCGTGTGCGCGACCTGATGGGTGCGGAGGCGGACGAGCTGCTCAACCGGCGCTTCGCCATTGTCAACGTTTGGCGGCCGATTCGCGGGCCTTTGTTCGATGCGCCACTGGCGTTGTGCGATGCGACGTCCGTGGCCGAGGGTGATCTGGTGCCCCAGGATCTGGTCTATCGCGACCGGAAGGGTGAGATCTACGGCCTGACCTTCAATCCGGCCCATCGCTGGTATTATGCTCCGGCGATGCGAGCGGACGAGGCGCTGCTGCTGAAGTGCTTCGACTCGGAGAAGGATGGGCGGGCGCGGTTCATGCCCCATACCTCGTTCGCCGACCCTAACGCGCCGGTCAACCCGCTGCCGCGCGAAAGCATCGAGTTGCGGACATTGGTTTTCTTCGACGACTGAATCCAGGTTGGGTGCGGCGACCGGGCGGCGATCTTGCTGATATCGCATTGAACGCCCAGAGCGTGCGCGCTCTGAACGAGGTACACGGCGGGATGATGGACGGCCGGAGAGGTTCCATTCTTCTGCGCTCAAATTCGCTTCGCTCGCTCACAGAACGCCCTCTATGTCAGGTTTCGGCAAATCATCGCCGACGTACAGAAGGCGCTAGGCGTGTTCCTTCGCCACTTCGCAGGCGAAGCAATCGCCGAAATTGAGGGCGGCCGGGCTCATGCCCTTCCCCCACCGCTTATAAGCCCGGGCGATACGCCGCGCGGAGGCCGGCGTGACCGTCACGACCTCAAATCCGGGCCCGTCGATCAGGCTTGTCACCTCTGCACCGACGTTCCGGCGCGCCGAGACGATGAGCGCTTCAGCGACGGTTCCGGCGGAAATCAGGAGGCTGTCCACGGCTTCGAGCGTGGCCATGCAGGCTTCAGCCGGCGGCTTGTTCAGAACGATCGCCAGTAACGCGGTGGTGTCGACGGCGATCACCCGCGCAGTCCGTCGTCCTCATACAGGAAATCCTGACCCAGCGCGGCGTTGGGTCCGGGTGTCGCTTTGGACGAGCCAGATATCCGCGCCGCTTCCAAAAGCGCCCTGCGCGATTTCCTATTCGGTGCCGGTTTGACCGGAATCACACGCACCGCCGCATGGCCATGCCGGATAGGGACAACCTCATCGCCAACCTCGGCGCACCAGTTCGGTCAATTGTCCTTTGGCGTCGGTAACGGATACCTGTATGCCAGTCCTTTCGCCGTCCATGTTTGGGTATGTTGACCAGACAAGCTGGACCACGTGGTAGTCCATATCAATGGCGGACGGTCACGATGGTCGGACCATTGACAAACATTTTTCGCGCCATGGACCTTTCGGCACCAAGGGGCTTCGGGCGGCGAGGCACGTTGTCGCCTTAGTCTCACTCGATGGTCCCGGTGGCGCTTACTGCAAATTCCGCCGGGTTTCTATCGTCGATCTTGCGATCCACCTACCCAGAAACTATTCGTTGCACCGGCAACGAAGCCCAGGCGCTGATAGAGTGCTACGGCCGGGGCGTTGCCGGTGGCGACCTGCAGACCGAGCAAATCGGCGGATTGCTGGCCTGCCCAGCGTTCGAGCGCGGCCAGCACGGATTGGGCGGCGCCCCGGCGGCGCGCGTCGGAGCGGGTGGCCACACATTCGATCACGGCGCAGCCGAAGCTGACGACGCATAGTGCGGTCGCAACCATTTCGTTACTCCGACGACAGCCAAAAAAGCAGCTCAGGCCCGGTATCCGGTCAAGGATGAGCGTGTTGACCGCACGTCGGTTCTCGGTGATTTCGTTCAGGTAGACGGCTCGCCATTCGCTCCAGGCATGATCGCGCGCTTCGACTTCGGTGGGGGCTGGTTCGGCGGCTTCGATGCGCTTGAACATCGTTGTCGTGGGTTCGGTCGGCTGGTAGCCGCGCTTGCGCAGAATATCCGCCAAGCCTGGAGGGGACGTTTCGTCGAAGGTATGGAATCGCGCTGCTTCGCCGAGCGCATGGTAGCGTAATTCGACTTGCGCGATGGCGGCTTCCGGATCGGCGCCGGTGAAGTCGATCGTCGAGACGGAATTGGCCCGCTGCGATCCGCCGCCCGAGCAGCGCCACAGCCAGCCGTCTATGACGGCGGTGTTCAGTGCCGGCCAGGCAAACACGTGGGCGCGCTCCATCTTCACCCGGTCCTCGCGGCTCATCTGCATTTCGCAAAGCTCCGAAACTTGCTAGCCCCAAAACTTGCCAGCAGGGGCCGGCTGGATCAGGATCAGTGCCAATCAAACAGGAGAAAGTCCAATGCCAGCATTCGATCTGGTGATCCGTGGCGGCACGGTGGTCGATGGTACAGGCAGCGCCCCGCGTGACGCGGATGTCGGCATCATCGGCAACAGGATCGCCGCGGTGGGTTCGGTCGCCGGCGCCGGCGCCGAGGAGGTCGATGCGAAGGGCAAGCTGATCACGCCGGGATTCGTCGATATCCATACGCACTACGACGCTCAGGCGGTGTGGGACAGCCACATGGCGCCGTCCTCCTGGCACGGCGTCACAACCGCGGTCATGGGCAATTGCGGCGTTGGTTTCGCACCTTGCAAGCCGGCCGACCGTGAGCGGCTGATCGAGCTGATGGAAGGCGTCGAGGACATCCCCGGCGCGGTGATGCACGAAGGGCTGAAATGGGAGTGGGAGTCGTTCGGCGAATACCTCGACGCGCTGGATCGGCGGCAGCGCGACATCGATATCTGCGCGCTGCTGCCGCACGCCGCGGTCCGCGTGTTCGTCATGGGCGACCGGGCGATCAACCTGGAGAACGCCAACCAGGCCGAAATCGCCGAGATGCGCCAGATCGCGCGCGACGCCATGAAGGTGGGGGCCTTCGGGTTCTCCACATCGCGCAGCCTGTCGCACAAGACGCTGCGGGGCGATCCCACGCCGACCTTGCGTGCCCAGGAGGAAGAACTGCGGGGCATCGCGCTTGGCATGAAGGACGCCGGGTCGGGCATGCTGGAAATGGTGTCCGAATGGGCGCCGGACCATAACGAAGAGTTCGCCATGCTACGGCGCGTGATCGAGGCCAGCGGCCGGCCGGCGGTGTTCACGCTGACCCAGCGGCACTCACGCCCGGAAGTGTGGCGCGACCTGATCAAGCACGCGGACAAGGCAGCGCGCGATGGACTTCCGATACGGCCGGTGGTCGCTCCGCGGGCGATCGGTGTGCTGCTGGGGCTGGCCGGCAGCCAGAACCCATTCTCCGGCACCCCGACCTATAAGGAGATCGCCCATCTGCCGGTGGCCGAACGTGCTCGCCGCATGAGCGATCCGACAGTACGGGCGAAAATCCTCAGTGAGGATCCGAAGGAGGGCAACACCTTCCCGCTGTTCCATCGCATGTCGTTCGAGTTCATGTTCCGCTTCGGCAACCCTCCGAACTATCAGCCGAAGCTGGAAGACAGCGTGGCGGCGATCGCGGCGCGTGGCAATCGTTCGGCGCCGGAAGTTGCCTACGACATGCTGGTCGAGGACGATGGTGGCAACTTCATCTACCACCCGCTGGGTAACTACGCTTATGGCGACTTGTCCATGCCGGAGTCGTTGCTGGACAATCGCAATTGCATCATGGGTCTGGGCGATGGCGGGGCGCATGTCGCGTTCATACTGGATGCTGGTTACCAGACCTGGCTGTTGAGCCATTGGGGCCGCGACCAGAAGCGCTGGGATGTGTCGGAGCTGATCCGCCGCCTGACCTCCGACACGGCCGGAGCCGCTGGCCTGTATGATCGCGGTGTATTGGCCGTCGGGAAAAAGGCCGATCTGAACATCATCGACTGGGAGAGATTGGGCTCCGGTTCGCCCTATGTCGTCAACGACCTGCCCGCCGGAGGCAAGCGTCTGTTGCAGAAAGTCAGCGGTTACGACGCGACGATTGTTTCGGGATGCATAAGCTTTCGTGAGGGTCAAGCCACCGGCGTCTTGCCGGGCAAGCTGGTCCGCGGCTCGCAGGCCGAACTGGCAGCGTAACGATGCCGATGGGCGGGGCGATCTCAATCGGGATCGCCTCCGAAGCCCGTGCATACTTGCCGCTTTGATGTCCTCGTTCGGGTGATCGTTCCGCGTTCGCCGGAGCGTGCTGGAGGCAGGCGTGACGGTCGAGAGTAGGGCGGCGTGCCGGTCTTATTTGTGTTGGAGGCGGTTGTCGTCCAGCGTTTCGTCGACTGTCTCTGGGCCGCCGCGAGCCTCGCTTTCCGGACCGACTTTGCGGCGCGAACTCGTTTCGTCCCGCTTGATGCTGCGCTCGTTATCGCTGGCCGGCGTTTCGTCTGGGATATCGTCTGGAAACATAAGACGTAGACACGCGACAGCAGCCACGGTTGCGCCGTCAGGTCGCGCGCGGAACTGGTCTCCCGCACTAGCCGGGTGTTTACTGCGTCAGCTTTGTTCGGAGGCAGCTGATGGACCGGGTCGTCGCAAGCACTTGTTGGGAGTGTTCGGCCTATTGCGGCTCACTGATCACAGTGAATGACGCGGGGCGTGTGGCCAAGATCATGCCAAACCCAAAAAATCCTTTGTCGAAGGGCGCGTTCTGCGTGAAAGGCATGCGCGGCCTGCCTGAATGGACCTACAACCCCAACCGCCTGTTGCATCCGATGCGACGCGTAGGGGATCGCGGAGCCGGGCAGTGGCAGCGCATCTCCTGGGACGTTGCGTTGGGCGAAATGGCCGATCGCATGGCGTCGATCCGAACGAAACACGGCGCGCGTTCGTTGGTCGGCGCGGTTAGCGGCGCGGCGTTCAGCCGAGGCGCCATCATGGCGCTGCTGATGCGTTCGATAGGTTCGCCCAACTGGATGATCAACCAGGACCTGTGCGGGGGATGCAGGGCAATCAGCGACAAGGTTACCGGGCTGGGCATCACCAACGGCGACGACATCGAACACGCCACGACGATCCTGCTGGTGGGACGCAATCCGGTGGCGGCCGACCCGGTGCAGTGGCAGGAGATCAAGCGATCCAAGCAGCGCGGCGCGAAGTTGGTGGTAATCGATCCGTTCCGGACACCAGCGGCGGAACTTGCCGACCTGTGGCTTGCGCCCCGGCCCGGTACCGATGCCGCGGTCGCTCTTGGCATGATGCAGGTGATAATCGCCGAAGGACGTTACGATGCCGGGTTTGTCGATCAATGGTGCCATGGCTTCGACCCCCTTGCCGAACGCGCGGCGGAATTCCCGCCTGAGCGTGTGGCCGCCCTGACCGGCGTGCCGGCAGAGCAAATCGTCGCGGCGGCGCGTTGTTACGCTGACGGTCCGTCAAGCTTTGTCAGCGGCCACGGTATCGACGCCGCCAGCAACGGGGTGCAGACGTTCCGAGCGTTCCATTGCCTAGTGGCGATCAGCGGCAATGTCGATCGCGTCGGCGGTAACCGCCGCGCCAAGCGGCCGCCGGGTTTCCTGACCTACATGGACCT
>JAQGHW010000596.1 GCA_028291505.1 Rhodopila sp.
GCCTGCGGGTGATTGATGCGTCTATCATGCCCACCGTTCCGTCGGGCAATACCAACGCCGCGGTCATCATGATCGCCGAAAAGGGCGCCGACATGATCAAGGCGGCAACCGCCGGCGATCTGCGGGCTGCGGCTTAGGGGAAGGCGAGGGCTCCCCCCCTCGACCCCGCCAAGGGACGATGGCCCTTGGAACCCCGGTATAAGTCCCTTAAATCATAGGGATCAAAGGGGCCCGTCGGCCCTTTTGCGGGTCAAGGGCAGAGCCCTTGCCTCCCTTCAGCTCAGCCTGCCGCTGTATTTCTCCAGGGCGGCCCAGGCGTTATCGCCCATCTTCACATGCCACGCGTCATAGTATCCAGATTTCCGCAGCGCCGAGCGGAATCCGTTCGGATCGACCGTGTTGAATTTCAGGCCGGTGGCCTCAAGCTCCTGACGGACCTTTAGCTCCGCATCCGCGGTATCCTGGCGTTGGTGCAGCCCGCTTTCGTTCAGGGCCAAGGCGACGACATCCTTCAGCTTCGCGGGCAGCTTCGCCCAGGACTTGCCGCTGACGCAAAGCCATTGACCGTCCCACACGTGATTGGTCAGGGCGCAGTCCGATAACACCCTGAACAATCCGGCCGCCTTCACCAGCGGCACGACGCTTTCCAGTCCATCGACGGAATGTGAGCTTAACGCCCGTGTCAGACCACTGAGCGGCATCGTCACGGGCAACGCTTTCAGTGCCTGGAACAAACGAATGAAGTTCGCATCCTGCGGTGCGCGCAGCCGCAGTCCGTCCATATCCGCAGCCGTATTCACCGTCTTTCCACTGGTAATAATCTGACGAAAACCAAAATCCCAGCAACGATCCATTGCCACCAAACCGAGCCGCTCGGTGATTTGGGCGCGGATAAAGTTGCCGAGGTCGCCGTCGATCGCGGGCCAAAGGCGGTCGTAACCAGGGAAGGCGAACCCCACCATCGGCAGGCCGACTACCGACAGGTCCTCCGCCAGCATTTGGCCGGTCAGCGGAACCGCATCGATCGTTCCGGCTCGCAACTGCGCAAGCAACCCGACCGGGATTCCCAATTCGCTGTTGGGGAAGATCCTGACCGCCATCCGTCCCTCGGAACGGGTCGCAATCGCGTCCGCGGCCTCAACCAGCCGAACATGCATCGCGAAGTCGGTCGGCGCGTTATGGGCGATCCGCCAGATCGTTTCCGCGGCCCCGGCAAAGCGTGGCAGAAACGGGAGTGCGAAGCCCACCGCCGCCGCGAGCACAACCCGCCTCGACGTGCCCTTGGCGCACTTGTGACCGCGCGCCAAACGGTGCGGTCGAGCGAAGCCTTGGACAGAGTGCATGGAATCGGTGCCTCCCGGAGCAGGCGAGGTTTCTCACACATTCCATCCCCAAATCCATCTATCTCTCAGAATAGAAACGCCGGCCTTACCGTTTCGCCGGTGTCGCGACTTCATCCTCCCGGTGATGTGCCGTCTCGGTCGCGTGGCGGTCGGAGGTCGGATGCCCGGTCGGTATTTCCGCCTCGGTGCGTTCGCCGGAGTGCTTGTCCGGTGTCTCGGCACCGGTAATGCCGGAGTTCGCCGGCGGGTCGCTGGCTGGGAAACTGTCTTTCAGGGCTTTGTCGCGGCGGTCGTCAGCGTGTCCTTGCGTCGACATGGCGAGTCCTTTCGTCCCGGCGCGAATGCCGGTCATCGTTGCAACGTCCCAGCGGCGCCGCGGTTCGCCTTCACGCCGCAGCCAGGTCATGCGAAGCTGCCGGGCATGAGCGCACCCGTCCGTCTCGGCATGCTGACCCCGTCGTCCAACACCACGCTGGAGCCGGTCACGACCGCCATGCTGGCAGGCTTGCCGTCGGTCTCGGTGCATTTTTCACGTTTCCGGGTGACCGAGATCGCTTTGACCGGGGATGCGCTGGCGCAGTTCGACGACCGGCCGATCCTGGCGGCGGCAGAACTGCTGGCACACGCGAAAGTGGACGTCATTGCCTGGAACGGCACCTCCTCGGGCTGGCTTGGATTTGATGCAGACATACGCCTGTGTGAGCGAATCGAGAGCGCGACCGGCATCCGCGCCAGCACCTCGATGCTGGCCCTGAACGAAATCCTGGCCGCCACGGGTGTGAAGCGGTTCGGACTGGTGACGCCCTATGTCGATGCTGTGCAACAACGTATCGTCGCCAACTACGCCACGCTGGGGATTACCTGCGACGCGGAACGGCATCTCGGCATTCAGGACAATTTCGCTTTCGCCCGGGTTTCGGCTGATACGCTGACCGAGATGATCCGCGCGGTGGCAGCGGACAAGCCGGATGCGATCGGCATTATCTGCACAAATTTGCAGGCGGCTCCGCTGGTCTCGGCGCTGGAGGCGGAGCTTGGGATCCCGATCTACGACACGATCGCGACGGCGGTCTGGAAAAGCCTGAGGCTCGCGGGGGTCGATCCGGTTCGCGTGACCGGCTGGGGACGCATATTCGGCGTCGTGGTTTAGGCAGGTTGCGTTACCGGATCGGGCTGACGATCCGCGGAACGACGCGGCGCCGAGCGACGGATTGATGCGAAGGACGAATACCCCTACCGCCGCCGTTCCGCCCGCACCGCCATCGACATCGCCGCCTGCCCCAACAATGCCGACCCGAGCAGCACCGTGGCGACGGGGTAGACCGCACCGGGGTGCCACGTTTCCACCACCACGGTGCACAGCATCCCGTAGCCCATCTGGACGAATCCGTACATCCCCGAGGCCGCACCGATCATCTGTGGGTTGACGCTGACGGACCCCGCCAGCGCGAACGGGCTCGCCATCCCTGCCCCCACCATGAACAGGCTGACCGGCCCCACCACTGTCACCACCGACAGGACCCCCGCGGCATCCGCCAGCGCGAACAGCGCCGCGCCAAGGATCCCCAGCCCGTTGGCGATCCGCAGCGCCGTCTGCACCGGCAGCCGTCCCGCCACTCGATTGGCGCCGAAGCTGCCGGCCGCCACACCCCCCATCAGCAGCAGGTAATACAGGCCTACGCGCTGGGTTGGCTGATGCAACTGGGTCTCGAAAATGAACGGTGACGCCGACATGAACCCGTAGAACGCCGTGGTCGAGCACGCCCCTCCGACCGCGTAACCCAGGAAACGCGACGAGCGCAGCAGCCGCACGTAAGCGGTCACCATCGACCGCCGAGACGCCCCCAGCGGCGAAAACGTCTCCGGCATCAGCATGAAGCATGCCGCCAGCGTCACCCCGCCGAACACCGCGAGCAGCACGTAGCTCGAACGCCAACCAAGATACGCCGTGAGGAAGCCGCCGATCGCCGGTGCGATGGCCGGCACCATCGCCATCACCAGCGTGAGCATCGCAAGCTGACCAGCGGCCTTGTCCGCTGTGGCGCCATCGCGCACCGCGGCGCGTCCCAGCACCAGTCCGGCGCAGCCCCCGATCGATTGCAGGATGCGCGCGGCGATCAGGACCGTCGCGTTCGGCGCCAGCGCGGTCACGATGCTGGCAGCGGTGAACAGCGACAGCCCGACCAGCAGAACGGGCCTGCGCCCGAACCGGTCGGACACCGGGCCATACAGCAACTGCCCGATCGCCAGTCCGATCAGATACAGGGTGATGGTCAGCTGCGCGGTGCCGATGGACATATCCAGCGCGCGTGCCGTAGCGGGTAGCGCTGGGATGATGACGTGCATCCCAAGGGTTCCGCAGGCGGTCATGGCGACCAGCAACAGAAAGGGCGTCCGCGCGCGCCCGCGAAGCGGCGGGGTGGTCAAAAATCGCATTGTCTGTCCCGACATTCGCCACCACCATGCCCGCATGCCGGCCGATGGGCAACACCGGCGAGACCGCCGCAAACCATTGGTTTTATGGTGCTATGGATCCGGTTGGGCGTTGCGAAGCGATCGTCCGCGGGTGCCTGAATCTCAGGGCACCGACAGCCCTGGGGTTCGAATGTGCGGTTCGCCCGCCATGGTGGCCTGGAACACTAGAGCATGCTGACTGGAAACA
>JAQGHW010000503.1 GCA_028291505.1 Rhodopila sp.
AGATCGAAGCCTATAACCGCATGGTCCCGACCGACGACCGTCGTGAGGGTATCCAAGCCTTCAACGAGAAGCGGAAGCCGGTCTACAAGGGGCACTAAGCGCCGCGACCGCAATACGGGAGTGAAACGATGAACGCGATCAGCGACATCCAGGCGGGCAGAGGCCTTACCCGGGCGCTATCCGAGCAGGCGCGGGACCTCCGCCTGGAAGACATTCCGGAAACCGTGCGCGCGTGGGCGCGGCAGTGTGTGCTGGACTACATCGGGTGCGGCATCGCCGGTGCCTCCGACGAACTGGTAACGATCCTGCTGGCGGAAATGCAGGAGCAGGGGGGCAACGAGGTCGCCTCCGTGCTGGGTCATCCGGCGAGGTTGCCGGCCGGATCAGCGGCGATCGTGAATGGCGCCGCGTCGCACGCGCTGGATTTCGACGACGTGAACCTGGCGATGCCGGGCCATCCCTCCGTCGCGATCCTGCCGGCCTTACTCGCGCTGGCCGAACAACAGGGTTCCAGCGGCGCCGACGTGCTGACCGCGTTCGTTGCGGGATACGAACTGCAATGCCGGATCGGCCGGACCATCGCGCCCGGTCATTACGACGGACTGGGCTTCCACGCGACCGCCACCGTCGGCAGTTTCGGCGCCGCCGCGGCCTGCGCGCACCTGCTGCGGCTGGACCCTGATCGATTCGCCACCGCACTGGGCATCGCCGGCACCCAGGCAGCCGGCTTGAAGTCGATGTTCGGCACCATGTGCAAGCCGTTGCACGCCGGCAAGGCAGCATACCACGGGCTGATGGCGGCAAAACTAGCCGCCCGCGGCTTCACCTCCCGCACCGACGTCATCGAGTGCGGCCAAGGCTTTGCCCGGACCCACAGCGCCGACTTCAATCCAAACCGAGCCTTCGATACGCCACCAGGCGAATGGTGGATCACCAGCAATCTTTTCAAGTACCACGCATCCTGCTACATGACTCATGCCGCCATCGAATCGGCACGCAAGCTGCGGGACCAGCATGGGTTCACGCCAGATCAGGTGGAGCGGATTGACGTCCGGCTCGAAGAATCCTGTGACAGGATCTGCAACATCCCGACACCAAGAACAGGCCTGGAGGCCAAGTTCTCGCTGCGCCTGACCACGGCGATGGGATTGGCGGGCATCGACACCAGTCGTCTGTCCACCTACTCGGAAGCAGTCGCCGCGGACCCCGTTCTGATCGGGCTGCGCGACAAAGTCTCGCTGGATTTCCGATCCGGCATCCCGAACACCTTCACCGAGATCGAATTATCACTACAAAACGGTGCCAAATTCACCGCCCGCCACGACGCCGGAATCCCGGCAACTGACGTAGCGCATCAAGGCACGCGGCTTGAGGCGAAGTTTGCCGCGTTGGTCGATCCGGTGCTGGGCACGGCCAGGACCACTCGACTGATCGCGGATATCGGACGCCTGGATTCACTGCCGGATGTGCGGGGGATTCTGACCACCGAAGCGGAGGAAAAACAATGCGTCTAAAAGACAAAGTCGCCATCGTCACCGGCGGAGCGCACGGCATGGGGGAGGCTGAGGCACGCCTGTTCGCCAAGGAAGGTGCCGCCGTCGTCATCGCCGACATGCTGACCAACGAAGGTGAGGCCATCGCCGCCGACATCAGCGCCAGCCAAGGCAAAGCTCGGTTCATCCGCACGAACGTAACATCGGAAACCGATTGGCAGCACCTGATAGCCGAAACGATCGCCACCTACGGCCGCCTCGACATCCTGGTCAACAATGCCGGCATCAGCGGCAGCTCGGTTGGCGACCCCGACGGCCTGGAAGGCTGGCAGAAGCTGCTCAACGTCAACGCCGCCAGCGTCTTCCTGGGCACCAAGCTGGCCGCCGCGGCGATGATCCCGAACGGCCGAGGCTCGATCGTCAACATCTCCTCCATCATGGGCTTCGTCGGCGGCGCGGACAGCCATCCGGGATACGCGGCGTCCAAAGGTGCCGTGCGGCTCTACACCAAAGCCGCCGCCGCGAAATATGGACCATCCGGCATCCGGGTGAACTCCGTACATCCCGGCTACATGCCGCCGATGCTCAACGCAACCAACGCCGCCGGCCGCGCATCAAAAATCGAGGCCACGCCATTGCGCCGCCTCGGCGAACCCATCGAGGTCGCATACGGCGTACTCTTCCTGGCGTCCGACGAAGCATCCTTCGTCACCGGAACGGAATTGGTCATCGACGGCGGATACATCGCTCAATAACCAGGAGCCCATTCATGATTCCAAGTACCCAAATCCCCGGCGTCTACCACCGCCGCATCGGCGACATCGTCGTCACCGCACTGTCCGACGGCTACCTGGATGGCGCGGTGGAGGTAATGCAGAACATCGCCCCCACCGATGCCACGAAGATGCTGACCGACCAGTTCCGTCCCGGCCGGCGCACCTCGGTCAACTGCTACCTGGTCTATTCCGCCGGGCGGCTGGCATTGATCGAGACCGGATCAGGCGACTACTTGCTGCCGACAGCCGGCAAACTGCAGCAAAACCTGAAAGCAGCCGGCGTTGATCCAGCCGATATCGAATCGGTCATCCTGACCCACATGCACCCCGACCATTCCGCCGGACTGACAGACCCAAAGACCGGCCAGAAATTCTTCCCCAACGCCGAACTGGTAGTGCACGAGAACGAACCCCGTCACTGGCAGGACGACGGCGCCATGAGCCGCGCCGACGAACGCGCCCGCAAGATGTACTTCCAGTGCGCCAGGGAACAGATGGCGCCGTATCACAACCAGATGCGGACCTTCACCGGCGCCGTCGAGGTATTTCCCGGAGTAACCTCCGTGCCGCTGCACGGTCACACCCCGGGTCATTCCGGATACATGATCGCCTCCGGCGGCAAGTCATTGCTGATCTGGGGCGATATCATCCACGTCCCTGAAGTCCAGGTCGCTCGGCCTGAAGTAACGATGGTATTCGATACCGACCCGCACCAGGCCGCCGCGACCCGCAAACGAACTTTCGACATGGTCGCCACCGACCGCCAACTGATAGCCGGGATGCACGTCCATTTTCCCGGCTTCGCCCACCTCGTGAAGCAGGGCGACAACTACCTGATGCTTCCTGAACCCTGGGATCAAGGCTTCGGCGAGTGACCTTCGGGCTTCTGCTCGCCTCGGCCCTGTCCGCCGCCGCCTACACCCTGGCGCCAGGCCCCGCATTCCTGGCGCTGCTGGGGATCGGCGCCAGCCGAGGCAGGCGGGCAGGGGCCCTGTTCCTGTCCGGCCATTTCGCCGGCGACGTCCTCTGGGCCTCGCTATCGCTCACCGCGATCATCGGCGCTCGGACCATCGGCACAGCGTTCTTCGACGTTCTCGGCCTCGCCTGCGGACTCTACCTCTGCTGGCTCGGCATCCGCTCCGCGACCGCCAGGCGAGGCGCCGACGGAACAATAACAACCGAACTTCGGAAACCGTTACTGCGCGGGCTGGCATTCGGTCTATCGAACCCAAAGGCCTACCCCGTGGCCATAGCGATGTTTACCGCCCTGTTGGCCCGTTACGCGAGTGCCCTGGACTGGAATGCATTCGCCCCACTCCTGGCAGCAGCGTGCGTCGGATTCGTTGCGGCCGACGCCGTGCTGGTCCTGGTCATCGGCGCAGGTCCAGTGCGGCGCTTCTACCGCCAGCACGCCCTGTGGGTCACGCGCGTGTCGGGCGTTTTGTTCCTGGGCTTCGGGGTGCATGCAATCGCCACC
>JAQGHW010000519.1 GCA_028291505.1 Rhodopila sp.
GACCCCACGACTGGATATGAACGATGCCGCGGCGGTGGATGGGTTCGCCGACAGCCTGGGCGGCAAGGTGCTGGATGCGGTGCTGGTCAACGCCGGTGTCGCGGGGCCCGAACATAGGAGCGCGAGCGAAGCGACGGCACCGGAAATCGGTGCGCTGATGTTCACCAATGCTATCGCGCCGATCCGCCTGGCCCGATCGCTCGCAGAGCATGTGCGGCCGGGTTCGGGGGTGATTGCGTTCACATCCTCGGTCATGGGCAGCGTGGCGGTGAACCCCGGCGGGCACGAGTTATACCGCGCGAGCAAGGCCGCGTTGAACTCGCTGACGCGCGGACTATGGGGCGAAATCAGCGGCCGGAAGTTGACCCTGCTTTCGCTGCACCCGGGTTGGGTGCGGACGGATATGGGTGGACGGGCCGCGGCGGTCTCGGTGGAGGACAGTGCGGCCGGGATGGTAAAGGTGATCGGGCAACAAAGCGGCGCGCACCAGCACCGGTTCCTGTCCTATAGCGGCGAGGAGTTGCCCTGGTAGGAAACGCAAAGGGCCGGCCGGTGTCTCCCGCCGGCCCCTCGCTCTATCTCAGAATCGAAGCCTTCAGACCTCGACTTCCTGCTCCCGATCCGCACCGCCATCGTCGTCGCCTTCCGGCTTCGGCAGTGCGGGCAGGGCAGCCTCGGTGAACTCGAAGTCCAGCTTGTTGTCCTTCATCGTCACCTTCACCGAACCGCCCTTGACCAACTTGCCGAACAGCAACTCCTCCGCGAGTGCCTTCTTGATATGCTCCTGGATCACGCGGCTCAGTGGCCGGGCGCCGTAAAGCCGATCGTAACCACGTTCGGCGAGCCATTCCTTGGCGGCCGAGGACAGCTCGATCGTCACGTTCCGATCCGCGAGCTGGGCTTCCAACTGCATCACGAATTTTTCCACCACGCGGCCGACGATTTCCTGTGTCAGGCCGGCGAAGGTGATCGTCGCGTCCAGCCGGTTACGGAATTCCGGGGTGAACAACCGCTTGATGGCGTCTTCATCCTCCCCGGTGCGGACCGAGCTGCCAAAGCCGATGGCTTCCTTGGCCATGTCGGACGCACCGGCGTTGGTGGTCATGATCAGGATGATGTTGCGGAAATCGACCGTCTTGCCGTTGTGGTCGGTCAGCTTCCCGTGGTCCATCACCTGCAGCAGGATGTTGAACAGATCCGGATGAGCCTTCTCGATCTCATCCAGCAGCAGCACAGCGTGCGGATGCTGGTCGATCGCGTCCGTCAGCATGCCGCCCTGGTCGAAGCCGACATAGCCCGGCGGCGCGCCGATCAGCCGCGACACGGAATGCCGCTCCATATACTCCGACATGTCGAAGCGGATCAGTTCGATGCCCATCGTGGAGGCCAACTGGCGGGCGACCTCGGTCTTGCCGACACCGGTCGGGCCGGAGAACAGGTAGTTGCCGATCGGCTTCTCCGGTTCCCGCAATCCGGCTCGGGCCAGCTTGATCGCGGCGGCCAGCGCCTCGATCGCCTTGTCCTGGCCGAACACCATCGACTTCAGGTCGCGTTCCAGGTTCCGGAGAGTTTCCTTGTCGTCCGCAGAGACCGACTTGGGTGGGATGCGGGCGATCTTCGCCACGATCTCCTCCACATCGCGCAGCGTGACCGTCTTCCGGCGTTTGTGCTCCGGCAGCAGCATCCGGGACGCACCGACCTCATCGATCACGTCGATCGCCTTGTCCGGCAGCTTCCGGTCATGGATGTATTTCGCCGACAGTTCCACCGCCGCGCGGATAGCCTCGTCGGTGTAGCGGACTTTGTGGTGCTTCTCGTAGTTCAGCTTCAGGCCGCGCAGGATCTTCACGCTGTCTTCCAGCGACGGCTCATTGACGTCGATCTTCTGGAAGCGGCGGACCAGGGCGCGGTCCTTCTCGAAGTAGTTGCGGAATTCCTTGTAGGTGGTGCTGCCGATGCAGCGCAGGTTGCCGGACGCCAAAGCCGGCTTCAGCAGGTTGGACGCATCCATCGCGCCGCCGCTGGTTGCACCGGCACCGATCACAGTATGGATCTCGTCGATGAACAGGATAGCGCCGGGCTGTGCCTCCAACTCATTGACCACAGCCTTCAGGCGCTCCTCGAAGTCGCCGCGATAGCGCGTGCCAGCGAGCAGCGAACCCATGTCCAACGCGAAGATGGTCGACTTCGCCAGCACCTCCGGCACGTCGCCTTCGACGATGCGTTTGGCCAGCCCCTCCGCGATCGCGGTCTTGCCGACACCGGGATCACCGACGTACAGCGGGTTGTTCTTGGTCCGGCGGCAGAGGATCTGGATCGTCCGCTCGATTTCCGAGTCGCGTCCGATCAGCGGGTCGATCTTCCCCGCCATCGCCTTCTTGTTCAGGTTCACGCAGTAGTTGGACAGCGCGTCCTGGCTGCGGCGATTCGGCTTCTCCTCACGCTCCTGCTCCGGCTGGCTGCCGCCCTCGGGCGTCTGCGCGTTGGTGCCGGTCACTGGACGCTGGGCCGACCGGCCGGGCGCCTTGGCGATGCCGTGGCTGATGAAATTCACCGCATCCAGGCGGGTCATGTCCTGCAGTTGCAGGAAATACACCGCATGGCTCTCGCGCTCGCTGAACAGCGCGACCAGCACGTTGGCGCCGGTAACCTCATCACGGCCGGAGGACTGCACGTGGATCGCGGCGCGCTGAACCACACGCTGGAAGCCGGCGGTGGGTTTCGGATCACCTGGCCGGTCGGTCGCCAGGCCGGCCAGATCCTTGTCCAAAAACTCCGTCAGGTCGTTGCGCAGCTTGTCGAGATCGACGCCGCACGCCTTCAGGACGGTCGCGGCATCGGTATCCTCCGCCAGTCCGAGGAGAAGATGTTCGAGGGTCGCATACTCGTGCCGCCGTTCACTGGCGAGTGACAGGGCGCGGTGAAGCGTCTGTTCGAGGTTCCGTGACAGCATTTCCGACGCTCCTAAACGCGTGCGGTCCGGTGAGGGACCTGGTCATTCCCGGGTGGCGCGATCGCCCCCGTTAGCCAGACGATGTTGGCGCTGACACGCCAAACTGCATCATCATTCCTTCTCGATCGTGCACTGCAGGGGATGCTGATTCTGCCGGGCCAGATCCATCACCTGGGTAACTTTTGTTTCCGCGACTTCGTATGTGTAAACGCCACAAACGCCGACTCCACGGCGGTGGACATGCAGCATGATCCGAGTCGCTTCTTCCCGGTTCTTCTGGAAAAACCGCTCCAGCACATGGACGACAAACTCCATCGGTGTGTAGTCGTCGTTCAGCATCAACACTTTGTACATCGCGGGTTTGCGAGTCTTTGGGCGCGCCTTGACGACGACGCCCGTATTGGGCCCCTCCGTCGTCCCGCCGCCGCGCTTGTCATTGTCGCTCATCCTGTTCGCATCCATTCGCCGTCCCGCACACGGCCGCCGTTCGGCCAATCTTCAAATCCGCCCATCGCTATCCTCGCCCGGGCGTCGTGCCCTCAACTCGTCTTCCGGTCGGCTCGTCTTTGTTCGTCTGCCGATCGACAACCCAGCATATCGGAACGCCAGCCCTCGATGAAAGGATATTGGCATCCATCGCTGCAAGACGATTGCGCCGACTGGCTATAACCGCAAGGGGGTTCTGCTCCCAAAATGTCGAACTCAGCGGCGGCCAAGCCAACGCCGGTGATGGAGATGGGCTGCCCGGGCAAAAAAACAAAGGCCCGGACGAATGCCCGGGCCTTTCTGATGGCGGTAGCAACGGTTCAGAGGGATGCCCTCGAACCGCCCCCGTTACGGCAGCCTTGGCTACCTATACCGGCGGCGCGAAGGGCCGACTGGTATGCGCTCAGGGTTAGAGTGGCGGCTGCGCGCGGTATCAGGCCGCCTTGGCGAACTTCTCGACCGCGACGGTAACCCGTGCGGTGATCGGGGCCAGCGCCTGCTCCGTCAGTTTGAAGGATGCATCGGTCAGCTTACCGGACTCGGCCAGCGACTTTTCCAGGGCAGAGCGCGCGAACGACGACTGCAGTTCCAGCGCGTCCTTCAGCGACTTCACGCTGGTCAACGCCTTGAAGGCGGCCATGCTCTCATCCATGGAGGCCTGCGCTGCGGCAGCCATGTGCTTCGACAGATCCTGCACGCCGGTTGCCCAGATCTGGCTGGACTTCATCATCGCTTCCAGGTTGCCCTGGCTGAAGGCAACGAGTTCCTCTGCGGTCTTCATGGCTTTTTCGACTCCTTCTTTCATTTTTGCCTGCGTGGCTTCGAACCCCGCGGTCGCCTTCGCGACGCCGTCCTTCAGGCTCGACACGGTCGCTTCGATGCCCTTGTTGGCCGCTTCCTCGGCAGCCGGAGTCACTTCGGCGATCTTCGATTTCGTCGTTGTCATTGCTTTGTCTTTCTCTGGCTATGAACGGATTAGTCACGCCACGGCAGAGGCGCTGAAACCGGGCGAGCACCCGCCGATCAACTCTTGGTAGCCACGCCGGCGCTGCTTTCCGCTGCACCGCAACACAAGGGTGATATAGAAACCTCGCGAGCAGCGATCAAGGAAATTTTTGTGCAGTGCACAAATTTCTCGGGAAATTCCCCGGACCCGTCTCTGCCCATTGCCACCATCACCGCGTGACGCCATGCGAGCGTCGTCCTGTAACACATTCACTTTTGACGGTTTTCGTGCTAATTGGGCTGGACATCGTATGCCTCGGAAACATAAAGTTTCGCCGCTGATTAGGAAGGGACATAAATGGCCAGCGTGGCGTCTCGTACGCTCAAGCACTTCTCGCGCTGCCTTTGGTTCGCCACTGGCCTGACGTCATGGCTTTGGGTTTCGTCGCTCGCGGCCACGCCGGCGCATGCGCAAATCGGCTCTGCTCGTTATAGCTCCATCGTGGTCGATGCGGGCAGCGGCGATGTGCTGGAGGAAGTCAACGCCGACCAGCCGCGCCATCCCGCCAGCCTGACCAAGATGATGACCCTCTATCTGACGTTTGAGGCGTTGCGCGATCGCCGCATCGCCCTGGACCAGGCCGTCCCGGTGTCCCCCCACGCCGCGTCCATGGAACCGTCGAAGCTCGGCCTGCTGCCAGGATCACGGCTGACGGTGGAGCAGGCGATCCTGGGGCTGGTGACGAAGTCGGCCAATGACGCCGCCTCCGCCCTGGGTGAACTGCTCGGCGGCAGTGAGGACCGCTTCGCCCAGATGATGACCCTCCGCGCCCGAGCGCTCGGCATGGGTCACAGCACCTTCATGAATGCCTCTGGCCTGCCGGATCCGGATCAGTGGACCACGGCCCGCGACCTGGCGATCCTGAGCCGGCGACTGATCAACGATTTTCCGGGGTTCTACAGCTATTTCTCGACGCCTAGCTTCGCCTGGCACCGGCAGGTCATCTTCAACCACGACAACATGCTGCGCACCTACCCCGGCGCAGACGGCCTGAAAACCGGCTATACTGAGGCGTCGGGCCACAACCTGGTAACCAGCGCCCTGCGCGGCGGGGTCCGCCTGGTCGGTGTGGTGCTGGGCGCTTCCACCAACGGCGAACGCGACATCCATATGGCGTCGCTGCTGGATCATGGCTTCGAGCAGATGGACGTGCCCGTCTTCCGCAAGCCGGTGCAGATGGCATCGCGGGTCACCTTGATCGCCAGCGCTCGCGCGGCCGAGGTCACACGGCCGTTGCCGTCGCGTACCCACGCGGCGAACTGGACCGTTCAGGTCGGCACCTTCGCCACCGAAGCCGCCGCCCGTAGCGCCGCCATGGCGGCTCGGCGGGACGCCGAAGCAGGCGAGGCCCGGGTCGAACCAACCAGGCTGCGGGCCAGAACGACCTGGCGAGCACAGGTGACGGGACTGACGCAGTCGGATGCGCAGGATGCATGTTCCGGTCATCCCAAGGGCGCCTGCGTGGTGATCCGCCCCGACTCGCGCCAAGTCGCCAGCCGTTAATCCAGGGACCAAGCTTCGAGCACGAAATCGCTTGGCGCCGGAATACTGGGCGATGCGAGGCTTGACCTGCTACGAGCGCGTCACGCTGTCCCGATCGGCGTCCGCTTCGCTGAGACGCGCGCCGGAATGTGCTTATGGGCTGCGGCCGGCCGTGCGGAGCGCCGAACCGTGGCGTCAGGATACCGGCGGATGGTCCCGAGATGCTGAGCCCGCGCCGAGCCTGTGATCGGGCGGACAAGCAGGGTCAAGCCGTCCGAGTCCGCCTCGCCGTCGATCATCCAGGCGTAGCCGGCTGCGCCCGTTCGTAATCGGCGACCATCCGGCGCGCTTCGGCCTGAACCGACGCTGCATCGTGGACGTTGCCGTCGGCGATGTCGCGCAAGCTCGCATCGAGGGCCTCGATGATATGCCGCGGAACGGGGTGGTTGGTCCGCTCGTCCCTGCTTGCCTGATCCTGATGACTCGTCATGTGGGAAATACAGATACCATGTCCAGGCCCGGAAGTATGCACCAGATCGGTTTGACCGAGAGCCAGGAATTGACCTGGACCGGGCGACGGCCTCGCATCGAAGCCTTGGCGTCTTGGCGGTTCACTGTCCGGCCACCAAACCCGGATTTGCCGAATACTTGGTAGCTCCGCCCCGCTCCAACTCGGTGGATCCCGTCAAGGGAATTCCAAATGCGATTGCCTCTCAGTGCACCCACCCCCGCCTTGACCCACCCGCCCCCAAACCCCACACCCCGCGCATGACCCTCCAGACCCGCACCGTAACCGAGGACGAGGCCGACATCCGCCTCGACCGCTGGGTCCGTCGCCACTTCCCCGGCACCCAGCAAAGCCTCATCCAGAAATGGTGCCGCACCGGCCAGATCCGCGTCGACGGCGCGAAGGCCGACACCAACACCCGCCTGACCCAGGGCCAATCCATCCAGGTCCCCGAGCAAAAGACCCCCACCGAACCCAAGCCCGTTAGCCGAGTAGACCCGCACGACGCCAAGGACCTGCAACAGGCCGTCATCTACCAGGACGACCAGATCCTCGTCCTGAACAAGCCCTACGGCCTGCCCGTCCAGGGCGGCCCCGGCATCACCCGCCACCTCGACGGCATGCTCGACGCCCTGCGCTTCGGCTCCGAACACCGCCCCCGCCTCGTCCACCGCCTCGACCGAGACACCACCGGCGTACTCCTCCTTGCCCGCACCCCCGGCACCGCCGGCAAGCTCGCCGCCCTGTTCCGCGGCCGCGACATCGACAAAACCTACTGGGCCGTCGTCGCCGGCCGTCCCGTCCCGGTCGAAGGCCGCATCGACCTCCCCCTGAAACGCGTGGGCGGCGCAAGAGGCGAACGCACCGCGCCAGCCGAACGCGACGACCCCGAAGGTGCCCGAGCCATCACCGACTACCTCACGCTGGACCACGCCGCCCGCAAACTGGCATGGCTCGAACTGAAACCCCACACCGGCCGCACCCACCAACTGCGCGTCCACTGCGTCGCCATCAAAGCCCCCATCCTGGGCGACGAAAAGTACGAGGAACCCGACCAGAACATGGCCTTCGCCGCCCTCGTCGAAGGCCTGTCCAGCGATCTTCACTTACACGCCAGAAGGCTCGTTCTACCCCATCCAGCGGGCGGCACCCTGATGGTGGAAGCCGACCTGCCTCCCCACATGAGGGCCACGTTCAGGACGCTGGGCTTCCACGCCCCGCCGGCCCAGCCACCCGGGAGAAAACGATGACCCGACCCTTGCGCATCGCACTGATCGCCGTCGCCGCCGTCCTCGTGGTCGCAGTCGGGGCAGGGGCCATCTTCGTCGCCCAATTCGATGCCAACACCCTCAAGCCCCGCATCATCGAGGCGGTCAGGCGCGCCACCGGCCGAGACCTGGCCCTGAACGGCAAGATCAGCCTGAAACCCTCGCTATGGCCGACAATCCACGTTGAGGACGTCGCCTTCTCCAACCCGCCCAACTTCTCCCGCCCCCAGATGGCCACCCTCCAGGCCCTGGACCTGCAACTCGGCCTGCTGCCCCTGCTGTCCAGCCGGATCGAGATCGAGCGCCTGCTGCTGATCCACCCCGACATCCTGCTGGAAACCGCCACCACCGGCCAATCCAACTGGCAGATGACACCGGAGGTATCCCCGACCGCCCCGCAAACCTCCCCGCAGGCCGCCACCAGGACAAAGACCTCGGTCAGCGTCAACACGATCAACATCCAGGACGGCACGATCGCCTATCGCGACGACGCCACCGGCAAGCTCACCACGATCAGCCTGCCGAAGCTGGAGGCCAAATCCGCGTCTCCGGACTCGCCGCTGCACCTGGACGCCGACGCCGTCTACAACGCCACCGCGTTCAACCTCACGGCCGACACCGGCAGCCTGACCCGCCTGCAGGATCCGGCCGCCACCTCGCCCTGGCCGGTAAAGCTGGCGCTGACCGTCGGCACCGCTAAGCTGGCGGCGGACGGATCGATGACCCAGCCGCTGCGAGGCAAGGGCTACCACCTCGCCGTCACGGGTTCGGTGCCCGACGCCTCCGCCCTGGCCCCGCTGCTCGGCGGCTTCGTCCCGCCGCCGCTGCACGACATGACGTTCGCTGCCATGGTCGCGGACACCGGCGGCAAGCTTCCGGAGTTCTCCACGCTGACGCTGCACGTCGGTGCGTCCGACCTGGGCGCCCAGATCCCCGGCCTGATGCTGGACAAGCTCGACATCGACGCACCCAAACTGGATCAGCCGGTGAAAGTCGATGCCGGCGCCAAATTCAGCGAAGCACCGCTGACGGTGACGGCAAGCTTCGGCCCCCCCCTGTTGCTGATGCCGAACGCCAAACCGGCTCCATTCCTGGTGGACGTGACGATTCAGGCGGCCGGAGCAACCGCCTCGGCAAAAGGCATGATCGCCGATGCCCACGCCATGACCGGCGCGAACATCGCTGTGAGCGCTAAAATTCCCGACCTGTCAGCCCTGTCGCCGCTGGTCCGCCACCCGCTGCCGGCGCTGAAATCCGTCGCATTCCAGACCACCCTGACCGACGCCGATGGTGGCTTCCGGAACGGTGCGGCGTTGCACGGCATCAGCCTGACCGGTCCGAACGGCGACATGTCAGGCGACGCCACGATCGGTTTCAAGCCACGCGCATCTCTGACCGCCGCACTCAAATCGACCCGCATCGACCTCGACGCCATCCAGGCCGCCGTCGACCAGATGCCAGCCGCCACGCCGTCCGCACCGGACGCCAAATCGCCGCCCCCCAAACCCCCACCTGGTCCCAAAGGACGCGACGAACGCCTGTTCTCCGACCAGCCGATCCCATTCGATCCGCTGCGCACCGCCGACGCCGATCTGAAGCTGGATATCGCCGACCTGCATAGCGGAGGCGCCGACTACAAGGCGATCGACACCCGGGCCGTCCTGACCGCCGGCAGGCTAAAGGTTGACCCCTTTGCCGCCGATCTGCCGGGGGGTCACCTGTCCGGCGCCCTCTCCGTCGACGCCGCGCAGCCCGTCCCCCAGGTGCATGTCGTCCTCCACGCCCCCGGCCTGGCGCTGAAAACCATCCTCGCCGCCACCCACCAGCCGTCGTACGCCAGCGGCAACCTGGAGGTGTACGCCGACCTCACCGGCACCGGCGACAGCCCGCATGCCATCGCCGCCTCCCTCGACGGTTCGCTCGGTCTCGCCATGGCCGGCGGCACCATCGACAACCGCCTGCTCGGCAGCTTGCTCGGCAAGGTCATGGACTCGCTGAATGCGCTGGACCTGGTCGGCAAGGGCGGCACCAGCGAACTGAAATGCTTCGGCCTGCGCATGGGCGCCAAACACGGCATCGGCGCGATCAGGCCGCTCGCACTTAGTTCCTCGCTGCTCACCATGACAGGCCTCGGAACGGTCAACCTCGGGGAGGAGACCGTTGCCATGGCGTTGCGCCCCCAGGCACGGGTCGCTGGCACCGGCCTTGTGATTCCGGTCGCCGTGTCAGGCCCGATCCGCAACCCCACCGTGAAGGTTAACGACCTGGGCGCCGCGGAGGCCAATGCCGGCACGGTCGCCGGCGTGGTCCT
>JAQGHW010000533.1 GCA_028291505.1 Rhodopila sp.
GCCACTGGAGGAAGAAACTATGCGTCTCGCTCTGATCGCTCTGTTGCTGCCGCTCGCGCTGGCTGGGTGCCTGTCCTTCAGCAGCAGCAATCCGTCGCCACCGGCGAGCAACACCACAGTCATTACACCGTCACATTAATCTGGGAGCACTGTGGAGGCGTGGCGTGCGCCGATCCAGCGCGCCATGCCCATGACCTGGCCGGCGAACAGCACGCCGGTCTGCGGCATTGGCAATCCGCCGGCACGCAAGGTCTCCGCGGTCCAGGTATTACACGTGTATAGGCCATCGTAGGTATCCCGAGCGGCGTAGAATAGGCTGCCGGGGTATGGCCCCTGAGCCAGCACGGTTGGTTCGCCGGTAGCGGAACGTTCGAGTTCCTGCCAGATGCGCGCCTCGATCTGTTCGAGGCCAGCACGGGAGACCGATAGAACGACGACATTCGGTGCGCCGAAGGCCGCCTGTGGCGTCGTCCGCAGCGCCGTCATCAGAAGGGCGCTTTGACTGGGCAGCAGCGCGTTCAGCATGGCGCCGACGGTCTTTTCCCGGTTGACCAGGAATTGCCGTTCGCCGAAGCCAAAGGTCAGGACTCGTACGCCGGGGAAGGCATTCTGCAGCGTCGCCAGCGGGCCGGCGATTTCGGTGACCGGCAAGCCGATGTCGGTGTGCCAGCCGCGCTCGACGACATAGACGAACGCTCCATCCGGGTCGTTGTCCGGCGGTCCGGCGGGTGGCTGCGGCGAACAGGCGTTTGTCAAAAGGGCCAGGACGAGCCAGGCGGACGCGAGCCGGCGGCAGGGCATGGTGGGACGCTTGTCTCCGCGTTGAATCTGAAGGCCGGAACCGTCCCAGCCCTTGCGCGCCGACCGCGTCTGACAGGACAATAGCGCGTCCGAGAAAGCTGCCAAATGATCCCACGCATAACATTCGACCCAACCGCTCCCGCGCCGCTGGATGGCATCCGGGTGGTGGACCTTTCGCGGCTGGTCGCCGGCAACATGGTGAGCCTGCAGCTCGCCGATCAGGGTGCGGAGGTCATCAAGATCGAAGACCCGAAAGTCGGCGATCCGTTGCGCGCGTGGCGGGTCAAGGGGTTGTCGCTGCATTGGAAAGTCTATGCTCGGAACAAGAAAAGCCTGGCGATCAACCTGCGTCCCCAGGCCGGCCGCGACGCGCTGCTGGATCTGCTGGCGACGAGCCAGGTGCTGATCGAGAACTACCGGCCGGGCACGCTGGAGCAGATGGGGCTGGGGCCGGAGGTGCTGCATGCGCGCAATCCCTCGCTGATCATCGTGCGCATCACCGGCTTTGGTCAGGATGGGCCTTATCGGGACCGTCCTGGTTTTGGGACGCTGGTCGAGGCGATGTCGGGGTTCGCCTCGAAGAACGGTTTCGAGGATCGGCCGCCGGTGCTGCCGCCGCTGGCGATGGCGGACATGGTTGCGGGCCTGTATGGCGCGTATGCGGTGATGGTGGCGCTGCGCGTTGTTGAGCGCGGCGGTCGCGGGCAGATCATCGACTTGCCGTTGCTGGAGCCGATGATCTCGGTTCTCGGGCCGGATGCGGCGACATATCGGGTTTCCGGCGAGAAGCCGCGGCGGACGGGAAGCCGGTCGCTGACGACCTCGCCGCGGAATGTCTATGGCACCAGCGATGGGCGGTTCATTGCGATTTCCGCCTCGATTCAGGCGATGGCGGAACGGCTGTTTCGCGCCATCGGGCGGGCGGATGTGATCGACGACCCGCGGTTCCGGACGAATACGGATCGGGTGCGGAATATCGACGAATGCGACGGGATTGTCGCGGCGTGGATCGCCGAACGGACGCTGGCGGAGAATATGGCGGTGTTCGAGGCGGCCGAGGTGACGGCGACCCCGATTTATGAGATCGACCAGTTGCTTGACGATCCGCATGTGCAGGCGCGAGGCGTGCTGGTCGAGGCACCCGACGACGAAGCGGGTTCGGTGCTGATGCATAACATCATTCCGCGTCTGTCGGACACGCCCGGACGGTTGCGGTCAGCGGCGCCCTCGCTGGGACAGCATACTCGGTCGGTTCTGGAGTCCATTGGCTATGATGCCGCTCGGCTGGCCTTGTTGGCCGCCGAGGGCGTGATCAAGGAGGACTGACGATGCGTGACGATCTGCCGGTGTGGCGGTCACTGATGTTCGTTCCGGTGACGGCGGAGAAATTCGTTCGGACCGGTGCCGATCGCGGGGCGGACGCGATCATCCTGGATCTGGAGGACGCGGTCGCGCCGTCCCAGAAGGAGCATGCGCGGACGCTGATCGCCGGGGCGATCCCTCAGGTTTCGCGCAATGGCGCCGATGTGGTGGTGCGGGTCAATCGGCCGTGGCGGCTGCTGGTGCGGGATCTGGAGGCGGCGGTTATTCCGGGCGTTACGGCGTTGATGCTGACCAAGGTCGATAGTCCGGAGCATGTGTTGGCATGTGCCGAGATCGTTGCTGAGCTCGAGGTGGAGCGCGGGTTGCCGGCGGGGGGTATCAAATTCATCGCGCTGGTGGAAAACGCGGTCGGGTTCTTCCGGATCGAGCAGATCGCGAAGTCGCATCCTCGGGTGGTGGGGCTTAGCCTGGGGTCAGAGGATTTCGCCGCCGACGTGGGGATGCAATCCGAACCGGAGGGGCTGTTCTATCCAAAGCAGCACACGATCTTTGCCGCTCGGGCGGCGGGGATCATGCCGATGGGGTTCATTGGGTCGATCGCGGATTTTCGCGATCAGGAGGCGTTCCGAGCGATCGTGCGGCGGTCTCGGCGGTTGGGGTTCATGTGCGCGAGCGCGGTGCATCCGCTGCAGGTTTCGGTGCTGAATGATGAATTCTCGCCTGATCCGGTCGAGGTGGAACGGGCGGAGCGCATGATCGCGGCGTATGACGATGCGTATGCGGCTGGGCTGGGAGCGGTGCAGTTCGAGGGGGCAATGATCGACGTTCCTGTGGTGGAACGGGCGAGGTCGGTGGTGCGGCGGGCGACGGCGCTGCGGGGGCGCGTGAAAGGGT
>JAQGHW010000535.1 GCA_028291505.1 Rhodopila sp.
CAGACGATCGCGTTCGAGTACCCGATCGCAGAAAAGCGTTGAGTCGCAAAGCGGCCACGATTCGTCGCGTGAATCGGCTACTTCAAGCAAATCACGACGTATCGCCCTTCTCTGATGGGCGATATTAGAGCATCGCATTTGGAATTCGCGATTCTCGGCGCCACCGGATAGTGGACCGCCAGGACGCCAAAAGCGCTAAAGTACCCAGGATTGATCGGGGTCGGCCCATGCGGCAGCCAGGACGCTGTGATCGCGACGGACCTTCCTGATTTCCCGCCGGCCGGGCTAACCCTTTGTTAACCACTCGCGATCTACAATTCCGCTGACCTTGCACGGCCGTGCTCATGCTGGCGACCGGCCGCCTGTCCGGGAGTCAAACGCGATCACCATCGCATCGAGCGATCCGCCCTCTGAGATATACCCGGCCGCCTCGGTGGGGGAAAAGGCGGTGCTGACCTACAAGGCGATGAGCAATTCCGACGAGATCGTCCTGTTGCTGGAACGCGACGGCAGCCAGGAGGCGAACGATGCCGTCGTTATTGGGGCCAACGGGGCGTTTCGCCGGGCATCGGGGTATTCCAGCGATCAACTGGTCGGTCGCATGATGGCGGACCTGTTTCCGGCCGGGAACCATGCCGAGACGCTGATGAATGCGATCCGCGGCCCGGGTACGTTGCGCTCCGAATTGACATGCAGGCGGGCGGACGGGGGCAGCTTCGTGCTGGGAATGCACTTGATGCCGGCACCGGCGCGGACGCAAGGCAAGGTTTGTTTCGTCGTTGTCGGGCGTGACATCACCGCATCCCTCAAGGTTCGGCAGATGCAGGACTCGATCCAGCGCCTGTTGGCCAAGGTCTTCAGTTCCGTCGATGCCGCGGTGGCGATCATCAACGGCGCGGGGCGTATCGTCATGACCAACCCGCGTATCGATCTTCTGCTTGGCTACAAACCGAACGGGCTGGCCGGGCGGTCCTCGCTGGAACTGGTGGCGCCGGAGGCACGCGCCATGATCACAACGAAACTGAAGCAGCAGATGGAGGACGGCGCCGATAGCAGCTATACCGCGCCGGTGCTGCGGGCGGACGGGTCCCAGTTGGTGGTGCGGATCACCTCCGTGATGGTGGCTGGTGACGCCAGGAAATTCCGCATTATCACGCTGCGGCCGGACGCGGTCGAGCGGGCCACGTTGCGCAGCGAAAGTGTCGGCCGGATCAGGCTGGTCGGCCTCGACGACGTGCGTTCGGCATTGGGCGATGGCTGGCCGGCGGCGGCCAACCGGGCGATGGCGACCGCCGAGGCGGTGATCAAGCGGAACTGCGGGCCGCAGGACAGTTACTCGCGCGCCGACGACACCAGCTTCGTGATGTGTTTCGGCAGGTTGAACGAAGAGGAGGCTTCGTTCCGTGCGGCGATGATCGGCCGCGAGATCCGCAACCGGTTGATTGGCGAGGGCGAGGGTCCCGATAATGCCTATGTGCGGTCGATCGCGGCGGCGGTGCGGTTTGCCGACCAGGGCGAGACTGGCGCCTCGCTGCAGGCTTTATTGCTGGACGGCCTGGACCAGCAACTCGAACGGCTTGAGCGGGAAGCCAGGCAGACGCTGCACGACGCGCTGGCAAGTGCTGCGTGCGACCTGGAACCAGTGTTCGGGCGCAATGCGTCGCAGATCGTTGCGACTCAAATCCTTGTTCCGTCCAAACTGGAGCGCGAGATTGCTTGCGCGTTGGCCGTCCTGCCGCAGAAGGAGTCGAGTGCGTTCGACCTGGATGGGCTGCTGGTCGGACTGGCCGCGAAGCACGCGGTCAGCAGCATGGCGCAGGGTGATACAGCGCCTTTGCTGGTCTATATCTCTTTCGATATTTTCGCCACACGGGTAACGACCGAGCGGTTTTTCGCGATATGCGCGAGGATAGACCGGCGGGTGACGGGGCGTCTTGTGCTGCTGCTGTCGTCGCTGCCGGAGGGCCTGCCACGGACCAGGCTGCAGGATTGCGTCAATCGTTTACGCCCGTTCTGCCGAGGGGTGGGATATCAGGTCGACGATGCGACGGAGCTGCCGCAGATCGATCTGTCGAACAGTTTCAATCCGATCGTGGTATTGCCGCTGGCGGCGTGCAGTGTGAGTACGCCGAACAAGCTGCGGGAGTTGTTCGGCTCGTTGCAAAGCCGGCAGGCCAAGGTCCTGATACGTGGGGTTCAGTCGGAAAAGGATGCGATTACTTTGCGGTCACTTGGGGCTGACATGATCTCGATGAAACGACTGGAGGGCTGAACCGGGTGCGTGGGCGCGTCTTCGAGACGAACCAAGGATGCTCTGGGCAGGCTCCGCCATTCTGGATTGTATCGCGTCCGCTGATGCGACAAGCAAGCCAGCGCAGCCGAATGATGGGACCAGGCTGGGAGTCGGATTGCTGGTCGAGACCCGCCATCTATGAGTTGCCGCGCATGTTTGCTGACATGACCTCCCCTCTGCTGTATGAGAGACCGAATGCCGGATGGTCTCCACGAGCATGACGTCCTGGCCTGGTCGCAGCATCAGGCCGATCTGCTCCGCCGCGTCGCGCGTGGCGAGCGGGTGAGTGATGTGGATTGGGCGCATGTCGCCGAGGAGATCGAGGACGTCGGTCAGTCCGAACTTCACTCGGTCGAAAGCGACCTGAACCTTGTGATCGTCCATCTTCTGAAGCTTCAGGCATGGCCGGACAGCACCGCGATCGAGCACTGGTATACAGAGATCGTCGCCTTCCAGACAAACGCCCAACGGCGCTTCACACCCTCGATGCGGCAAAGGATCGACCTCGGCGCCTTGTATGCCGATGCGATTAAACAATTACGGGCCGGTGACCGGCGCAACGGCGTCGTTCCGCCGTGGCCGGATGCCAACCCGTTTACCCTGGATCAGTTGCTGAGCGGGGACTCGGACGAATTGCTCCGGCACCTCTCGGCCGCGAACCCGCCCTGAGGCACACCCAATTCGACCTCGCAGCGGCGGCATGATACTTGCGCATCGCACCGCTCCGACCGATACATCCGACCATGAACGACACGACCACCCCAGCCCCAGAATCCGGACCGCGATACGATTTCGCCGCCGCTGAACCGAAATGGCAGCAGGCCTGGGCCGAACGCGCGTGTTTCCGCGTGGACGACGTGCCGACCGACGGCAAGCCGAAATACTACGTCATGGAGATGTTCCCGTACCCCAGCGGCAAGATCCACATGGGGCACGTGCGCAACTACACCCTGGGCGACGTGATCGCGCGCTACAAGCGGGCGCGCGGCTTTTCGGTGATGCATCCGATGGGGTGGGACGCCTTTGGCCTGCCGGCGGAAAACGCCGCTCGGGAACGCGGTATCCACCCCGCGCAGTGGACCTACGACAACATCGCCGCCATGCGGGTCGAGTTGCAGCGCATGGGTCTGTCATTGGAATGGGAGCGGGAGTTCGCCACCTGCCAGCCGGAATACTACCGCCATCAGCAGAAGTTGTTCCTCGACTTCCTGCGCGCCGGCCTGGTCGAGCGGAAGGAAAGCTGGGTGAACTGGGACCCGGTCGACGGCACCGTGCTGGCGAACGAGCAGGTGATCGACGGCCGCGGCTGGCGTTCGGGCGCACCGGTGGAGAAGAAGCAGCTCAGCCAGTGGTTCCTGAGCATCACCAAATACGCCCAGGAGCTGCTGGACGCACTGGACAAGCTGGACCGCTGGCCGGAGCGGGTGCGATTGATGCAGGCCAACTGGATCGGCCGCAGCGAGGGTGCGCGCCTCGCGTTCAGCCTGGCCGACAGCAGCGATACGGTGGAGGTCTACACCACTCGTCCCGACACCCTGTTCGGTATGTCGTTCCTGGCGATCGCGCCAGAGCATCCGATTGCCGCGGCGGTCGCCGCCCGGGATCCGGATGCGGAAAAGTTCGTGGCGGAATGCCGCAGCCGGGGGACCTCCGAAGCCACCATCGAGACCGGCGAGAAGCTGGGTTACGACACCGGCCTGCGGGTCAGGCACCCGTTCATCGAGGGGGCCACCTATCCGGTGTGGATCGCCAACTTCGTGCTGATGGAGTACGGCACCGGCGCGATCTTCGGCTGCCCCGCCCACGACCAGCGCGACCTGGAATTCGCTCGGAAATACGGCCTGGATGTGATCCCGGTGGTGCTGCCGCCGGGTGCCGATCCGGCCAGTTTCACCATTGCGAAGGAGGCCTATGTCGGGCCGGGGACGGCGTTCAACTCCGGCTTCCTGGATGGGCTGGACGTCGATGCCGCCAAGCGTGCCGTCATCCAGGCGCTGGAGCAGAAAGGTGTCGGGAAGGGCCTCACCAACTGGCGGCTGCGCGACTGGGGCGTGTCGCGGCAACGCTATTGGGGTTGTCCGATCCCGATCATCCACTGTTCGACCCACGGCGCGGTGCCGGTCCCCGACGACCAGCTTCCGGTCCGCCTGCCGGACGATGTGACGTTCGACCGGCCGGGCAATCCGCTGGACCACCATCCGACCTGGAAGCACGTCGCCTGCCCGATCTGCGGCGCCCCGGCGCGGCGGGAGACCGATACATTCGATACCTTCGTCGACAGTGCCTGGTATTTCGGCCGGTATTGCTCGCCGACCGCCGACGTGCCGGTGGTGAAGGCGGCGGTCGATCACTGGATGCCGGTCGATCAGTATATCGGCGGCATCGAGCACGCGATCCTGCACCTGCTCTACGCGCGGTTCTTCACCCGAGCGATGAAGGACACCGGCCACATCTCGGTTGAGGAGCCGTTTGCCGGCCTGTTCACCCAGGGCATGGTGAACCACGAATCGTATCGCAGCGCCGACGACCGCTGGTTGTATCCGGAAGAGGTTGAAAAACGTCCCGACGGAAGCGTCGTATTGCGCGAAACCGGCGAGCCGGTGACGGTCGGGCGGGTCGAAGCGATGAGCAAGTCGCGGCGCAACACCATCGACCCCGGCGCGATCATCGCCCGCTATGGGGCGGACACCGCGCGCTGGTTCATCCTGTCCGACAACCCGCCGGAACGCGACATGGAGTGGACGGAATCGGGCGCCGCCGGGGCGTTTCGCTTCACCCAGCGCGTGTTCCGGCTGGCCGAGGCGCTGGACGGCGCGCGCACCGAGATGATGCCGGATCATTTCGGCCCCGCCGGCCGCACGTTGCGCCGTGCCACCCATCGTTGCATCGCCGCGGTGACCGAGGCACTGGAAAGTTTCGGGTTCAACGTCGCCGTCGCCAGGCTGTATGAACTGGCCAATGCCATTACCGATGCCGAACGGGCCGCTCCCGAGGCCGGCCTGGCCTGGGCGCGCCGGGAAGCGGTGGAAACGCTGGCTCGCCTGAGCAGCCCGATGATGCCGCATCTGGCCGAGGAAGTGTACGCCCGGCTATTCCCCGACAACGGCCACCTGGTCGCGGAGCTCAATTGGCCGGAGGCCGATCCCGCGCTGCTGGTGGCCGAAAGCGTCACGATCGCGGTGCAGGTGGGCGGCAAGCTGCGCGGCACGATCGAGGTGCCTCCCAATGCGCCCGCCGAAGTCGTCCTGGCGGCGGCGGAGGCCGATTCGAATGTGGTCAAGGCGTTGGAGGGCAAGCGGATCGTCAAGCGGGTCCATGTGCCCAACCGTATCGTCAACTTCGTGGTGGCGGGATGAAGCAGGTGCTGGGTCGCCGTTGGGCGTGTCTGGGGTCGATGGCCGGCCTGGGAATGACCCTGGCTGGCTGCGGGTTCCAACCGATTTACATGCGGACTGCTTCCGGCAAGCCCGGCGTGGCGCAGCGGAATTTGGCGACCGTCTATGTCGGGCCGATTCCCGAGCGGCCGGGGCAGCTTCTGCGTCAGGCCTTGCAGGAGCGATTCGGTAACGATTCCGGCACGCCATCGGCCTACGACCTGAAGGTGGCGTATTCGATCTCCGGAGAAGGTATCGCGATCGAGACGAACGACATCGCCACCTACGTCAGGCTGATCGGCAGTGCGACCTGGACCCTTGTCGACCATGATGCCAAACGCTCCACGCTGACCTCGGGCAGCGCTCGGGCGATCGACGGCTTGAACATCTTCGACTCGCAGTATTTTGCCTCCGACCTTGAGACCGAGGCGGAGCAGCAGCGTATCACAGAGGCGATTGCCACTCAGATCGCCAGCCAACTCGCCATCTGGTTCCGCCAACAGGCGGTGAAACAGGCCGAAAAGGGCTGATGAAACTTCCTCCGGCCCGGGTTCCGGCGTTCCTGCGAGACCCGGGTGATTGCCGGGTGGTACTGCTGTTCGGCGACGACGCCGGGATGATCCGCGACCGCGCCGAGGCTTTGGTCCGCGCCATCGCAGGGTCGCTCGATAATCCGTTCCTGGTGACGGAACTGCCGCGGGAGGAGATCAAGCGCCTGCCCGATGAGGCAGCGGGATTCTCACTGACCGGCGGTCGGCGCGTGGTGCGCGTGCGGGATGCAACCGATGCTGCGACCGAACCGGTGCTGATCCTGTTGAAGGGGAAGGCGGCGGCGCTGGTGGTGCTGGAGGCGCCCTCGATCGCGTCGCGGTCGAAGTTGCGGACGGCGCTGGAGGCCGCGGCGGAGGGCGTGGCGATTGGCTGCTATCCCGAGGAAGGGCGCGCGCTGGAAGAGACCATCAGGGAGTCGCTGCGGGCCAATGGCGCCGGCATCGAGCCTGATGCGCTGTCGTGGCTGTCGCAGCAGCTTGGTGCGGACCGGGCTTCCACGCGGGCGGAACTGGAGAAGCTGGCGCTGTATGTGGGGCCGGGGAACCGGGTCGACCTGGCCGCGGCGATGACCTGCGTGGGCGATCTGGCAGGTCTGTCGCTGGATGATGCGCTGTTCGCGGCGACCACCGGGGACGTGGCGACGGCCGATCGCGCGCTGGAGGCAGCGGTCGCGGAAGGGGCCGCGCCGGTGCAGGTCCTGCGCGCGGCACTCGGGCACTTGCAGAAGCTGCATCGGGCGCGGCTGGCGATGGACGAGCAGGGGCTGGCGGCGACCGACGCGGTGAAGGGGGTGCGGCCGCCGGTGTTCTACCAGAAGGTCGGGGCGTTCACCCGCTCGCTGGGGCTTTGGCCATCGGCAACGCTGACCGCAGCGATGGCGGCACTGGCCGAGGCGGAACGTGGCTGCAAGCGCACGGGTTGGCCGGATCATGCGCTGTGCCGGAACGCGGTGCTGACGCTGGCACGTCGATCGGCGGTGGCGTCTCGTTCAGTACGACGATAGGGCGAAATCCAGATTCGTCGTTTTATTATTTATTCAATTATCGATAAAAGGAACTTTATTTTCCCTGCCCAGTGTGCGAGAACGCCGTCGTTCCTGCTTCGGCGCGAGTCGCGGCCCACCTGGAGAGTACGATGTCCAACAAGCGGCCTGCATTTCAGACCAGCCAGGATCTTGCCTTCACCGTGCGGGTACGGCCGATCGGCAGTGCCGACCTGGTTTTTATGCAGAATGCGATGGCCGAATCCGCACCGGACTGGTCGGTTGAACTGCAAGGCATCTGTGCCGACGAAGCGACTCTCGTCCTGTTGCCGGAAGACGGCGACGACGCGATTGGTCCCAGCTTCATGGTCAGCCGCGAGACCTGTGGTTTCCGGGTGGATCAGGTGCACTGGGATGTGGTGACCGAGGTTGGGGTCTTTACCTCGATGAACGACGTGATTGACGTCCTGCGGCTGAGTTTGGCGTTCTGCGGCGGCCTGGAGGCGCCGGCTTCGGTAACGCTGCATTAGACTCGCGGCGCATCGCGACGGGGACCTGCCCACGGTGTTGCGACTCATCGGTCTCTGACGCAGGACGCCTGGGCGGCGAACGAGCATGTTCCCGGGATACTGGCTGGCAAGAAACCGGCGGTTCTTGGCCGTCATGGGTTGATTACCTTGGGGGGCGCCGACGAGGCGACGTACTACGTGCAGGCCTGCGGTTCGGCTTGGCGCCGCACTGAAGGGGCTATCGCCTGGCTGAGCAGCGTCACCGCGGCTTTACCGCCACGGCGGCGACCCGGTGCGGCCCGCGCTAGAGCAACATCAGCCTGACTGGAACAGTCCGGCTGATAAAGTTGCTCGTGAAAACAATGGTCTAGAGCATGCTGACTGTTTCCAGTCAGCCTACAAATGCTCTAGACTGCACGCCGGTTGCGGTCACGAA
>JAQGHW010000572.1 GCA_028291505.1 Rhodopila sp.
CTCCGCCCGAAGGCGTGTGGGGCATGCCGGATGAGGTGCTGCACACTCTGACCGGATATGGTCCCGACGTGGCAAAGAACCGGGCGGAGGCTCAGGCGATCATGAAGCGCCTGGGATACGGCCCGGACAATATGCTGAAGACGAAGATCTTCACACGCAATATCAATACGTTTCGCGATCCGGCATTGATCATGAATGACCAGCTGAAGCAGGTGTTCATTGATGCCGATCTGGACGTTGTGGATACGCCGCAGTTTTACAGCCGGGTATTCAAGAAGGATTACGCGATCGGGTTGAACCAGACGGGGAGCTCGTTGGACGATCCGGACCAGAATTTCTACGAGAACTACGCCTGCGGTTCGTTGCGGAACTACACGAACTACTGCAATCCCGTGCTGGAGAAGGAGTTCGAGCGCCAGTCGATGGAAACAGATGTGGGTAAGCGCAAGGCGGTGGTGTGGGACATCGAGCGCAAACTGGCCGACGATGTGGCGCGTCCGATCATCTACCACGACGTGGCGGCCGCGTGCTGGCATCCCTATGTGAAGAACATGACGATCATGGTGAACAGCATCTACAACGGCTGGCGGTGGGAGGATGTCTGGTTGGATAAGTAGCGCATCCCGAGGTCCACCCACGCCGTCAGCGACGAGATTGCGCGGTTGACGCCGCGATCTGAGGCGCCAATCCTTGGCCGCTGCCCTGGCCCAACCCCGACAGACCGCCCACATACCCCTTCCAACAGCGCCCGGAACATGGCATACCGGGAACATCCCTAGAACACACCCACAAAGGGACATCAGGATACATGGCCGGCAATATCCACGTGCGCGGCGCGCGGGAACATAACCTGAAAAACGTCGACGTCGTCATTCCGCGCGACTCGTTGACCGTGATCACGGGCCTGTCCGGGTCCGGGAAATCCTCGCTTGCGTTCGACACCATCTACGCCGAGGGCCAACGCCGCTACGTCGAATCGCGGTCCGCCTACGCTCGCCAGTTCCTTGAACTCATGGGGAAGCCGGACGTCGACAGCATCGAGGGCCTGTCGCCGGCGATTTCGATCGAACAGAAGACGACCTCCAAGAACCCCCGCTCCACCGTCGGCACGGTAACCGAGATCGCCGACTACATGCGGCTGCTCTGGGCGCGCGTCGGGGTCCCGTACTCGCCCGCCACCGGACTGCCGATCGAAGCACAGACCGTCTCCCAGATGGTCGACCGTGTCATGGCGATGCCGGAGGGCACGCGCCTGCTGCTGCTCGCCCCTGTCGTGCGCGACCGCAAGGGCGAGTACCGCAAGGAACTGGCCGAACTGCAGCGCCGGGGCTTCACCCGTGTCAAAGTCGACGGCACGCTGCATGAAATCGCTGAAGTCCCGGCCCTGAACCGCAAGACCAAGCATGAGATCGAGGCCGTGGTGGACCGGCTGGTTGTCCGCGACGGCATCGCCTCCCGCCTTGCCGACAGCTTCGAAACCGCGCTCGGCATGTCCGACGGCATCGTTTACGCCGAAAACGCCGATACCGGGGAAAAGACCGTCTTCTCGTCGAAGTTCGCTTGCCCGGTCAGTGGCTTCTCCATCGAGGAGATCGAACCGCGGCTGTTCAGCTTCAATTCCCCGCACGGGGCGTGTCCGGTTTGCGACGGCCTGGGTGTGGAAAGCTTCTTCGACCCCGACCTGGTCGTGCCTGACGACCGAGCGGGGCTGGCGGAGGGGGCGATTGCGCCGTGGACCGGCGCGCAGTCGCCGTACTACGACCAGACCCTGCAAAGCCTTGCTCGGCACTACAAACAGACCACCAAGACCCCGTGGCGGGATCTGCCGGAAGCCGTTCGCCAGGCCATCCTGAATGGTTCCGGGGACGAAGCCATTGCGTTCACCTACAAGGACGGTGTTCGCAGCTACACAGTAACGAAGCCGTTCGAGGGTGTGCTGAGGAACCTGCAACGCCGCTGGCAGGAGACCGACAGCGCCTGGGTGCGCGAGGAAATGTCGCGATACCAGGCTGAAAAACCGTGTGTCGTCTGCAGCGGCGCTCGCCTGAAGCCGGAAGCGCTGTCCGTCCGGGTCGCAGGCAAGAACATCGCCGAGGCGTCAGATCTGTCGATCCGCGGTGCGCTGGGTTGGTTCGCCGAAGTGCTGCCGCAACTGACCCCGCAACGGCAGGAGATTGCCGGCCGGATATTACGGGAAATCGTCGATCGGCTGCGCTTCCTGGTCGATGTCGGGTTGGATTACCTGACCTTGGCCCGAGGCTCCGCGACGTTGTCGGGCGGCGAATCCCAGCGCATCCGGTTGGCCAGCCAGATCGGTTCGGGACTGACCGGCGTGTTGTACGTGCTGGATGAGCCGTCCATCGGGCTGCACCAGCGCGACAACGAACGCTTGCTGGTTACGTTGCGGCGTTTGCGCGACCTGGGGAACACCGTCCTGGTGGTGGAGCACGATGAGGACGCGATCCGCGCGGCCGACCACCTGATCGACATGGGTCCCGCGGCGGGCATCAACGGTGGCCACGTGATCGCCGAGGGGACACCGGCGGAGGTCGCCGCAAACCCAAAATCGCTGACTGGCGACTACCTGTCCGGCCGCCGTCAAATCCCGATCCCAGCGATGCGCCGGCCGATGCAGAAGGACCGCGTGCTGCGGGTGGTTGGCGCGCGGGGCAACAACCTGAAGGCCATTTCCGCCGACTTCCCGCTCGGTACCTTCACCTGCGTCACCGGCGTCTCGGGCGGGGGAAAGTCGACGCTGGTGGTGGACACGCTCTACAAATCCGCCGCCCGCCGGCTGATGGGCGCCGGCCTGGTGCCGGCAGCACATGACCGGATCGAGGGGCTTGATCAGCTCGACAAGATCATCGATATCGACCAGTCTCCGATCGGCCGCACGCCACGGTCGAACCCCGCGACCTACACCGACCTGTTCGCCCCGATCCGCGACTGGTTCGCCGAACTGCCGGAATCCCGGGCGCGCGGGTACAAGCCGGGCCGCTTCAGCTTCAACGTCAAAGGCGGCCGCTGCGAGGCCTGCCAGGGCGACGGCCTGCTGAAGATCGAAATGCACTTCCTGCCGGACGTTTACGTCACCTGCGATACCTGCAAGGGAAAACGCTACAACCGAGAAACGCTGGAGATAAAGTTCCGCGACAAATCCATTGCCGAGGTCCTGGCGATGACGGTGGAGGAAGCGGTGCCCTATTTCAGCGCCCAGATGCGCATCCACGACCGGCTCAAGATCCTCCAACAAGTCGGCCTGGGCTATATCGCGCTCGGGCAACAGGCCACGACCCTGTCGGGCGGCGAGGCGCAACGGATCAAACTGTCCAAGGAACTGGCCCGCCGCGCCACCGGACGGACGCTGTATATCCTGGACGAACCCACCACCGGCCTGCACTTCGAAGATGTCCGCAAACTGCTGGAAGTGCTGCATACGCTGGTGGACCAGGGCAACACGGTCGTGGTCATCGAGCACAACCTGGAGGTCATCAAGACCGCCGACTGGATCCTGGACCTCGGCCCGGAAGGCGGCGATGGCGGCGGCCGGATCGTGGCGGAAGGCACGCCGGAGGACATCGTCGCCAACCCCGAAAGCCACACCGGCCGATTCCTGGCCCCACTGCTGCCGGCGGTCGTGGAAGCACCAAGGAAGACACGGCGCCGGGCGTAGGATTCACCGCGCCACCGAGATGTTCCGTGCCCAGTCGCGGAGGTCCGGACTTTGCCCGGGCTATTACAATGCTTGAAAAGCCGTGACCGAAGATCTATCCAGCGACCAACACAGCAGGCGAGATTATCATGTGGGCGGAACCAGGAAACGGCCTGAATATGAAGACCCTGTGGACCGACACCCCCTATGCGATGCAACGGGTCGGCGGGCTGTTCGAGGCTGGCGAAATCACCGCGGCGGAACGTGACGACCTGGCGCACTTCATCGAACACGGCTGGCTGGTCTGGCACGACGCGATCGAGCCTTCCCTGATCGACCAATTCGCCGCCGATGTGCGCAACCATCACCAGCATGCGGGCAAATTCCTCACCACCAACCATCGCGACAAGGTGTCCAGCCGGAAGCTATCCGGCAGCAAGCCCGATCGGTTCGAAAGCCTGTTCGATCTGTACGTCAACCTTGAATCCGCGCGGGAGGTTTGTCTCCATCCGCGTATCGCACGCTTCCTGACGCTGGTGTTCGATACCAAGCCGGTCGCCTGCCAGCAGCTTCTGTTCCAAAGAAGCAACGGACATCGCGTTCACCAGGACACGTCGGTGGTCACAGTGGAGGACCCCATGCTTCTGGTCGCCACCTGGATCGCCCTGGAAGATGTCGTGGAGGGCAGCGGGGAACTCGCGTTCTACGACAGAAGCCACAGACTGCCGCATTATCTTTTCAAGGACGGCACGAAGCGGATCGACTTCATCGCGGACGACCAGGATCTTTACGTCTCAGAGCTGGATGCCGCCTGCCGGCGCGAGTCCATGGCTTATGAGCGCTTCCTGGCCAAGAAAGGTGATGTGTTCTTCTGGACCGCCGACCTGGTGCATCGCAGCCACCCGCGCACGCTGCCCGACGACACCAGCCGGCTGTCTTGCGTGACGCACTATCATCCCGCCACCACCACGCCGTTCTGGTTCCGGTACCATCCGGACCGGAACCATGTGACGGATTTTGGCGAACGTGGTGCCTATGTCAGCGCCCACTACCCGTTGGCGACGCAACAGACCGGCATGATCGACCCGATTCGCCGTTCATGGGCTGAACACACTCCGCGCCACGGTTTGACGGTTCCCTGATCGGGTTTACGCTTGCGCCGGAAGCAGGGAGGGGAAACCCGTGATCAGCCAATTCGACAGCACCTATGCCGGCCATATCGATCTGGAAAACGTCGGCTACGCCGGCACGCCGGTCAACGATCGCCGCTATCCGAACGAGATGTTGGCGACGGCACTGCACAAGGCGGAAAAAACCGCTCAGACGCTCGATCGCCTGGGTTACGGCACGTTCTGGATGGCGGAGCATCACTTCCAGCCGGAAGGCACCGAATGCATCCCCAACGTGCTGCTGATGGCGCTGCACCTGACCCACCTGACAAAGAACATCAAGCTGGGCTGCGGCTTCAACATCACCCCGATGTGGCACCCGCTGCGCCTGGCCGAGGACTATGCCATGGCCGACATCCTGTCGCACGGGCGCGTGGTTTTCGGTGTCGGCCGCGGCTACCACACCCGGGAGGTCGAAACGTTCGGCGCACCGCTGCTGAACCAGGAAGCCAACCGCGAGCTGTTCGAGGAACAGGTCGACATCATCTTCAAGGCGTTCAACAACGAATCGTTCGCCCACAAGGGCAAGCATTACACGCTGCCGCCTGAAGTCCCCTACCGCGGTTACACCCTGAAGGAACTGACGCTGGTTCCGCGCCCGGCCCGCCTGCCGGTGGAATGCTGGCAGCCGATCCAGAGCGGTTCCCCACGCGCGCTGGATTTCATGGCAAAACACGGCATCCAGGGCGTCATCGGCGGCGGTTCGGCCGAGGGTGGTATCGTCCACAAGGTCATGGTCGACTTCCAGGCGGCGCATGCCCGGATCGGCAAGCACGTGGAACTGGGCGAGCGCCTGGCCATCGGCTTTCAGTTCTTCATCGCCAACAGCATCGAGGAGGGTATCCGCGAGGCCGGCAAATACTACGAAGAAAACATGAAGATGTTCGGTGAGCTTCGCCTGGTGAAGGCGTTGACCGATGAGCAGATCGCCGCGATGCGCGATCCGAAGCTGGCGGTGAACACCAAGCTGCCGCGGATCGAGGATGCGGTTCGCGCCGGCGGCTTCCTGACGGGCACTCCGGCTGACATCATTGCAAGCCTGAAGAAGATCGAAGCCGCCTATCCGGGCCTGTCTCGCGTTACCGTCACCCTTCCGCTCGGTACGCCGCTGTCGGTGTGGCTGGAGCAGGTCGAGCGGTTCGCGAAAGAGGTGATGCCAGCCTTCAACGTCGGCACGAAGGTGGAAATGGCAGTGAACTGAACGTGTAGGCCGGCTATAGGAAGCTCGATGCCATGGATGGCTCCGGCACGCCGCTGGAAAGCCATCCCGCTCCGGCTGCGGCCTTCATGGACTCGATCCTAATCGCCGCCAGCGATCTGCGTGGCCGCTATCGCGACCCATTCCCCAACTGGGAAGCCGCCACGGATGCACCGTCCCACCGACTGCGCGCCGACATCGAAATCCTGCCGCAGATCGCCGAGGCACAGCTTGCCGCGGCGGCAAAGGATATCAGCCAAGGCGGCATCGTCGGTACAGCCATGGGCATCGAAGCCGCCGGCAAATCGCTGGAGGACGTCGCGCAACCGCTGTCCGGTTCGGGGTGATCATCGCGTGGGGGGTTGCGGATCGCCCGGTGCGAGCGATCTCTGCCGGATGATCAAGCCACTCACGCTAGCCCTGCTCACGGTCATGACGCTTCCCGCTCGGGCGGCGGATCAATGGGCTCAAGCGCAGGCCGTAACAGTTGTCATGGTCGATAATCGCTTCCAGCCCGACCATCTGACCTTCCAGCAGGGCAAGGCTTACGAACTTCGGCTGGAAAACCACGGCAAGGACATGCATGAGTTCACCGCGCCCGCCTTTCTCAAAGCCTCTACCATCAGGGACAAAGGGCTGCTGGCCAACGGCGGCACTGACATCGTCATTCAACCCGGGACGTCGGTAAATATCTTCCTTATCGCCCCCGCGAAGGGCGCCTACGACCTGGTCTGCGCGGACCACGACTGGGACGGCATGGTCGGCAGCATCACGGTCGATTGACGTCCCGCGGAACGGTCGGGGACGCTGGTTACCTGCTTCAACTGTTCGGAAATGTGCCGGACAGCCTCACCCAGGGTCTCATAGCCGCGCATCACCGCATAGCGGGTCTTTTCGTCCGCCAGATAATCATCGAGTGTCATCCCCTCGGCGAAGCGGATGATCGACCGGCAAGCCATGACAGGATTGTTGGCCCGGCTGCCGGTACACGAAGCACCGTCCCGGGTGGAGCTCTTCGGACGGAACACGCCCTTGCCGAGAATCTTATCGCCTCGACGTTCCTGCCATGCCCGATAGCCCCTTGCTTCAGTCCCGGGCTTGACGCCATAGACACCGCCTCTTCAATCAACAGGACTCACGACCCATGCCCGCCATCACCTTGCCCGACGGTTCCGAACGCCAGTTCGACGCACCGGTCACGGGCACTACGGTGGCCGAGGCGATCGGTCCCGGCCTCGCCCGTGCCGCCCTCGCGATGAAGCTCGACGGCAAGACCGTCGACCTGGCGACCCTCATCGACCACGACGCCAACATCGTGTTCATCACCCGCCGCGACCCCGAAGCGCTGGAGCTGATCCGTCACGACGCCGCCCACGTCCTGGCCGAAGCGGTCCAGGCGCTCTACCCCGGCACTCAGGTCACCATCGGCCCCTCGATCGAGAACGGCTTCTACTACGATTTCGCCCGCAACGAGCCGTTCACCCCGGACGACTTCGCCGCCATCGAGGCCAAGATGCGCGAGATCATCGCGAAAGGCGCCAAGTTCGAGCGCCGGGTGATCGACCGCGATGAAGCCATCGGCTTCTTCCAGGCCAAGGGCGAGAAATACAAAGCCCAGCTTATCCAGGACCTGCCGACCACCGAAACCATCACCCTGTACAGCCAGGGCGACTGGATCGACCTCTGCCGCGGCCCGCACATGCGCTCGACCGCCGACGTCGGCAACGCCTTCAGGCTGATGAAGGTGGCCGGCGCCTATTGGCGGGGCGATCACCGCAACGCCATGCTGTCCCGCATCTACGGCACCGCCTGGCGCGACCAGAAGGAGCTCGACGCCTACCTGCACCAGCTCGAAGAAGCCGAACGCCGCGACCACCGCAAGATCGGCAAGGAGATGGACCTGTTCCATATCCAGGAGGAAGCCGTCGGGTCGATCTTCTGGCACCCCAAAGGCTGGAAACTCTACCGGACGGTCGAAGCCTACCTCCGCCGCCGCCTCGACGCCGCCGGCTACCAGGAGGTCAAAACACCGCAACTGGTCGACCGCTCCCTGTGGGAGAAATCCGGCCACTGGGAAAACTACCGCGAGCACATGTTCATCGCCCAGGTGGTGGACGAGGACAAATTCCTCGCCCTGAAGCCGATGAACTGCCCCTGCCACGTGCAGATCTTCCGCCACGGCCTGCGTTCCTACCGCGAACTGCCGATGCGCATGGCCGAATTCGGCTCCTGCCACCGCTACGAACCCTCCGGCGCCCTGCACGGCATCATGCGGGTGCGCGCCTTCACCCAGGATGACGCCCACATCTTCTGCACCGAAGATCAGATCGCTACCGAAACCGCTCGGTTTGTCGACCTGCTGTCCACGGTCTACCGTGACTTCGGCTTCCCCGATTTCCGCATCAAGTTCGCCGACCGCCCGGAACCCCGCATCGGCTCCGACGCGGCCTGGGATCACGCCGAGGCCGCCCTGCGTGAAGCCTGCGCTATCGCCGGCGTCGAATACGAACTGAACCCCGGCGAGGGCGCCTTCTACGGCCCGAAACTGGAGTTTGTCCTGCGCGACGCCATCGGTCGGGACTGGCAGTGCGGCACGCTGCAGGTCGATCCCAACCTGCCCGAACGCCTGGACGCGGAATACGTCGGGGAGGACGGTGCTCGGCATCGGCCCATCATGCTGCACCGCGCCATCTTCGGCAGTTTCGAACGCTTCATCGGCATCCTGATCGAGCAATATGCCGGCCGCTTCCCGCTGTGGTTGGCGCCCGTCCAGGTGGTCGTGGCGACGATCGTGTCCGACGCCGACGACTATGCGGGTGAAGTCGCGGCCGCCTTCGCTCGCGCCGGGCTTGCCGTGAACACGGATCTGACCAACCAGAAGATCAACGCCAAGGTTCGTGAACATAGCGTCGCCCTGGTTCCGGTGCTTGCCGTGGTCGGTCGCAAAGAGGCGGAAACCCGCACCGTCGCGCTGCGCAGGCTGGGAAGCCAGGGGCAGGAGATCCTGCCGCTGGAGGAAGCGGTTGCCAGACTTGCATCAGAGGCAACACCGCCCGATCTAATATCAGGCAATGTGGCTTGATTTTAGGCCAGCCTTTCGCCCACACTACAAAATGGTTGCCGGCGCGCGCATCTATGCGCCGCCGCGACCGCAGTAACTGAGACAGGAGAGAACAATAGCCAGAGGACCAATGGCCGCCCCGCCAACCCGCGACGGCCCCCGCGTAAACGAAGAAATCCGAATCCCGCAGGTTCGCCTGATCGATCAGGATGGTGAAATGCAAGGCGTGCTGACAGTGCGTGAGGCGATGCAACGCGCCTTCGCAGTCGGGCTCGACCTGGTGGAAATCAGCCCCAACGCCGATCCGCCGGTCTGCAAGATCCTGGACTTCGGCAAGTTCAAATACGAACAGCAAAAAAAGCGGAACGAAGCCAAGAAGAAGCAAAAAGTCATCGAGATCAAAGAGATCAAGGTGCGCCCGAACATCGATGAGAACGACTATCAGGTGAAGATGCGCGCCATGAAGTCGTTCATCGAGGAAGGCGACAAGGTCAAGGTGACACTGCGCTTCCGGGGCCGCGAAATGGCCCACCAGGACATCGGTGTGCGTGTGCTGGAACGGATCCGGTCGGAGATGGACACAACGTCCAAGGTCGAGCAGATGCCCCGGATGGAAAACCGCCAGATGGTCATGGTCCTGTCCCCGAGGTAACGCCCGGCAATCCTCCTTGTCCGTCCCCGGCGAGAGTCGGGGATCCGGCCGCACTCTCGTCAGGTCATCGACCTGGCGCAGGGCCCCAGAACGCCCGCTCGCCGGTTGTTCGTCGGGCCAGTGCGCCCGCTCACGCACGCTGGCAATGGGCCGGTTCCAATGTCCGCAAATCGTGGAGGCAGTGGA
>JAQGHW010000611.1 GCA_028291505.1 Rhodopila sp.
TATGGGCAGCTTTCGCGATCGCTTCGATGACCTGGTCGACCAGGTCGACGGGCACCACGACCTCGATCTTGATCTTGGGCAGGAAGCTGACGTGATATTCCGCGCCGCGATAGATTTCGGTCTGGCCTTTCTGCCGGCCAAAGCCCTTCACTTCCGAAACGGTCAGCCCCTGCACCCCGAGTGGGGTCAAGGCCTCCCGGACGTCGTCAAGCTTAAAGGGCTTGATGATGGCCATGATTAGTTTCATGTCAGCGGGTCCTCCGGTCTTTCGTTGGGGTTACGGGAAGCCTGCATTGTGCTGGTCCTGTCTTGCCGTTTCGCCACGCCGCCACGGTGAGCAACGGCCAGACGTATATCTACAGAATCAACAATCGTGCCAACAGCGCATTGCGCCTAAAAGCGCGGTTCTCCGAGTGATGGCCGGGGTTTTTATGGTCGGTCGAGCGGCGGGCGCCACAATGATGCACATTAATCAGGCAGTTGCTCTTTACCACCACAACCGCACCGTGCGAGCAACAATCTCTCCGGGTCGAGTGGGAGGCTATGGATTTGGCTCCTGGCAGTCATGATCGATATATGAGATATTGCTGGAATGAGCATCTATCGTGTCAACCTGATCCGCGGCAGCGGCGGCTTCAAGGTTCACGTGGCCGACAAATCCGGCGGCCTGCGGGTGGTCGGTATTTTCTTGACCGAAGCCGATGCGAACGACTGGATCGTCGCTGACAGCCACATGGCGGAACGATCCGTTGCGGAGGGCGCTCTACTTTTGCGGCGAGAATAAAAAACGCCCCGCCGCGTGACACGGCGGGGCTTTTTTGACGGCTTGGCTGGTCAGACCGAGTAGTACATTTCGAACTCGACCGGGTGCGGGGTGTGCTCAAAGCGATAGACTTCCGCCCATTTCAACTCGATGTAGCTTTCGATTTGATCCGAACTGAACACGCCGCCTTCCAGCAGGAAGTCGTGGTCCGCGGTCAGGGCGCCGATCGCTTCGCGCAGGCTGCCGCATACTGTCGGGATGCCCTTCAATTCTTCCGGCGGCAGATCGTAAAGATCCTTGTCCATCGGGTCGCCCGGGTGGATTTTGTTCTTGATGCCATCCAGCGCCGCCATCGTAATGGCGGAATACGACAGATAGGGATTGCAGCTCGGGTCGGGGAAACGCACCTCGACGCGCTTTGCCTTCGGGTTGGTCGTGTAGGGAATGCGGCAGGACGCGGAACGGTTCCTGGCTGAGTAGGCCAGCAGGACGGGTGCCTCGAACCCGGGGATCAACCGCTTGTAGCTGTTGGTCGAGGGGTTGGAGAACGCATTGATCGCCTTGGCGTGCTTGATGATTCCGCCGATGGCATACAGGCACATCTCGGACAGGTCGGCATAACCGTTACCAGCAAATAGCGGTTTGCCGGCTTTCCAGATCGAGATATGCGTGTGCATGCCTGAACCGTTGTCGCCGTAGACTGGTTTCGGCATGAACGTCGCGGTCTTGCCGTAGCTGTGCGCGACGTTGTGGACGCAGTATTTATAGATCTGCATCTGGTCGGCCATGGTGGTCAGCGTGGCGAATTTGGTGCCGAGTTCGTGTTGCGACTGGGCGACCTCATGGTGATGCTTTTCGATCGGCAGGCCCATTTCGCCCATTGTGGAGAGCATCTCGGCGCGCAGGTCGCTGTCGCCGTCGACCGGGGGAACCGGGAAATAGCCACCCTTGACCGACGGACGGTGGCCCATGTTGCCTTCCGGGTATTCCTTCATGTTGGACCCGGGGCCCTCGACGCTATCGACCTTGAAGTGGCCGAAATTCCCGCCGGTGCCGAAGGTCACGCTGTCGAAGATGAAGAACTCGGCTTCGGCGCCGATGGATACGGTGTCGCCGATGCCGCTGGACTTGACGTAGGCTTCGCACAGCTTGGCGGTGGCGCGCGGGTCACGCGCATAGAACTGGCCGGTCGAAGGTTCGATGATATCGCAGAACAGGATCATGCTGGGTTTGGCGGCGAACGGGTCCATTACCGCGCTGGCGGCGTCGGGCATCAGGATCATGTCGCTTTCGTTGATCGCCTTCCATCCGGCGATCGACGATCCGTCGAACATGATTCCGTCGCGGAATGCGTCCTCACCCATGGTCGAGACATGCTGCGCGGTGTGCTGCCACTTGCCGCGGGGATCGGTGAACCGGAGGTCCACGTATTCCACGGAATTATCACTGAGCATCTTGAGCACCTTGCTCACGTCGCTGCTCGGACCTGCTGCTGGTGCTGTTGCTGCCGGCTTTTTCGCCATCCTAGTATCCTCGTTAGCTGCCTGATAGCCGCAGTTATCCGCCCGTCACAGGACGGGGTGGGCTGCGGCAGGTGAGAGGCCCGCACCACGCGGGACTCCATAGACCCGCCCCTCTTTTACGCGGATGCGTCGAGGGCCGGAAGCTGGATAAAGCTGATGTTTGAAGCGGCTGCCTTTACCCGAACCGGAACGGCGGGTGTGGGAGCCCTAGATCGCGTCCTCCCCACGTTCGCCGGTACGAATCCTGATGACTTCCTCGACCGAGGAGATGAAGATTTTCCCGTCGCCGATGCGGCCGGTTCGGGCGGCGTTGACGATCGCTTCCACGGCCCGTTCGACGACGCCATCTTCGCAGATGACTTCGAGCTTCACCTTCGGCAGGAAATCCACGACGTATTCAGCACCGCGGTAAAGCTCCGTATGGCCTTTCTGGCGGCCGAAA
>JAQGHW010000636.1 GCA_028291505.1 Rhodopila sp.
CAGTCGATCACCGGCAACTGCCACATCCGGATCGTTTACGCCCCGAACGAATGGAAAACCGCCGAGTGGGTCTCGCGAATGACCGGCAACACGACAATCGTGAAGGAGGACGTGACCGAGAGCGGCACACGGCTCGGCTCATTGCGGAATGTGTCGCGAACCTATCACGAGGTCAGCCGGCCGCTGTTGACCCCGGACGAGATCATGGACCTGAAGAAGCCGCGGCGTGACGCGAGCGGCCGGATCGCCGAGCCGGGCGAGATGGTCATGTTCATGGCGGGGGAGCGGCCGATCTTTGGCACGCCAATCCTGTATTTCCTGGATCCCACGTTCGAACGCCGGGCCAGGATCGAGCCGCCGTCGAGTGGCGCTACCCAGGTCAAGCCGAAGGTTTTCCAGCCGGCATGAAGCGAGGCACATCTTCCCGGCTCGCCAGGTCCCAGCAGCCTGGACCGACAGCCTGCGCGTTCGGCACGCTGGTGGCGGCGACGCTGGTCACGGCCTGGGCAGTTGGACTTCGGGTGAATGATACGACCTCCATGCCACGCGGCCTCTGGCAGGTCAGTGGTGTAGCGGCGCCGCTCCGGCGCGGTCAGATCGTCACCGTCTGCTTGCCAGACACGGCGTCGAGCCGGGTGGCCGTGGCGCGAGGTTATCTTGACGCAGGAACGTGTTCTGGCGGCTATGAGCCGCTGGTCAAACCGATCGCGGCGGTTGCCGGCGACCTGGTGACGGTGACGCCGCAGGGCGTCAATGTGGACGGCCGGTTGGTCGATAACACTGCGCAGCGCGTTCGGGACAGCGCTGGACGGCCGCTCCGGCCGTTCCCGCCGGGGGTCTATCCGGTGATGCCTGGACAGGTCTGGCTGCTCTCGGGGCACGATGGCCGGAGCTTCGACAGCCGCTATTTCGGGCCGGTTCCGGTGACGAACGTCCGAGGACTGGCCCGACCGCTGTGGGTGCTCGGATGATCCCGCCCGGCTTGTTGGCGTGCGCGCCGAACATTTCACCCGTCACCCTGGAAGCGGTGATCCGGGTGGAAAGTGGCGGCGATCCGCTGGCGATCCACGTCAACGGCGTTCGGACACAACCGAACCCGTCGAAGACGGCCGCCGAGGCGGCTCAGGTGGCCGAACGGTTCATCCTGCGCGGGTACAGCGTCGACCTCGGATTGATGCAGGTGAATAGCGGCAACCTGGTCGCGCTCGGCACCACGGTTGAGCGCGTGATGGATCCTTGCATAAACATTCGAACCGGTGCCGCGGTCCTCACGGCTGACTATGCGGAAGCCGCCCGCAGTCACCGGGAGGGCCAGGCTGCGCTCCAGGCAGCGCTCTCAGCGTACAACACCGGCAGCTTCGATCGGGGTTTCGCGAACGGCTACGTGGCTCACTACTACGGCCCAGGTGGCGTGCCGGCCCTCGTTGGCGGCGTGGATGCGGCGATCACCGAGCTGGCAAAGCGCGCGGCGCCCCCGCCCAACCCCTATTCCGCTGACACATCGGTCTTCGTTCGGGAGGCACGCCATGTCCGCATCGAGTGATGATTCTTACAAACCGGCGGCCGGGGCGACGTCACGAAAATCACCAGGCTGGTGGCAACGTCGCGCTGGAACACGCCCCACAGAAATTCAGCCGCGAGACCAGGAACGCGAATTGGAGGCGCCCGGGCCGGACGAAAGGGCAGGACTGAGCGAGGGAACGGGGCCCGAAATCATTATCCGCCCGCCGGTGATAGCCACGGGCAACCATTCCGCGATGACCACAGCGGGCGACCGCACGTATCTCGCCGTGCCTTACGGCGAGAAGGACGACGTCAAGGCGCTTGGCGCGAAATGGGACCCCGAAGGGAAGGCGTGGTTCGTGCCGGCCGGCATGGCACTGGACGCCTTTCAGCCGTGGTTCCCGGCCAAGGGCCAGGTCTGCATCGCGGTGGACAGCGATCCGCGCGCGGAATTCGCGCGGGCGCTCAGGGCGTGCGGGCTGCAAATTGACGGATCACCAGAGATGGACGGGCAGATACACCGCGTTGCCGTCGAAGGTGACCGCGGCCGTGCGCGCAGCGGTGCCTATATCGGGTATCTGGACGGGCGGCCCGCGGGCCACATCCAGAACTTCCGAACCGGCATCAAGACGGACTGGAAGGCGTCAGGGCAGATCGCCCCGCTTAACGCCCAGGATCGCGCCCAGATGGCGGCCGAGGTGGCACGGCAGCGGCATGACAGGGCGGTGGAGCGCGAGCGGCAATACGAGCGGACGGCCCAGGAGGTCGAAGCCATCTGGGCGGCGGCCGCGCCAGTTGATGCGCATCCGTATCTGTCTGCCAAAGATGTGCCGTCGCATGGCCTCCGGCAGGCGGCGGACGGGCGGCTGCTGGTGCCGGTGCGGGACACCGACGGCAAAATCTGGACGCTGCAGCACATCGGCGCCGGCGGGCTGAAGTTGTTCCACGAGGACGGGCGAGTCGAGGGCGGCCATTACGTGATCGGCGACCTCGACAGACCCGGTCCGCTGCTGATCGCGGAGGGCTACGCCACGGCCGCGACCGTCCACGAGCTGACGGGTTTGCCGGCGATCGCCGCCTTCAACGCGGGGAATCTGGCCGCCGTGGCGCAAGCCTACCGTGCTCGCCACGCCGACCGGCCTGTCTATATCGCCGGCGACAACGACCATCGGCGGGAAACCGAAGGCAAGCCGAATGTCGGTCGGGAAAAGGCCGAGCAGGCGGCCGCGTTGATCAGCGGCTTCGCGTTGCTGCCGGCCTTTCAGGAGCAGGATGCGGGATCCGATTGGA
>JAQGHW010000687.1 GCA_028291505.1 Rhodopila sp.
TTGTCGACGACCAGGAAATAGTTAATACTTGGTAAATAAAATCGAAATTCCTTAAGTAATCTGAAAATAGAATACCACCGAGATGCGAATTTCGATGGACATGATAACTTGTTCTGATATGTTGACAAGGCTGTCCGGGGCAATCCCGGGGCCTTGATCCGGTTCGGTCGTTGTTGGCCCGGTACCATTTGAAAGACTTCCAGGCGAACTGGGGTGCGATGCCTCATGCGGGGTGCCGGTTCGACGGCTGGGACTTGGGCTGAATGACGGCAATCCAGGCTGCCACTTGAAGGAGGCCGATCTGGAACGTAAGAATTTCGCCGCTGGAACCATGCTGATCCGCCAAAACGAACATGGCGACCGAGCATGGTTGATCCAGAGCGGCCAGCTTGAGGTTGTGCGGGTGCTGCCGGACACCGGGAAGCCGCAGCGACTGGGCCTGATCGGCGCCGGCGGGCTTGTCGGTGAAATGGCATTGATCGACCCTGGCCCGCGTTCGGCCCATGTACGCTGCGTAACGGATGTCTCGGCGGTCGAGGTAACGGGGGCCGACTTCGAACGCATGATGCAACAGAGCAAGCCGCTTGCCGCCTATCTGCTGCGGGGACTTGTCGGAGCGATCCGCGGTGCGTACGGCTTGCCGGCGACCGTCCGGAAGGAGGCGAAGGCGCCTGATATCCGGTCTGAGCGATCGAGCCAGAGCGTCCTGGACCGGAAGGTGTACCGCGGCGATCACGTCTTCTTCAAAGCTGGCGATCGAGGCGAATACGCGTATCTGATTCAAGCCGGGTCGGTCAGCATACGCAAGGACGACAAAGAACTGTTGGCCCTGGGGCCTGGCCGAATATTCGGCGAGTTGGCGATGCTGCGCAACGAATCCCGAGCCGCCACGGCGGTCGCAGCCGAACCGACAACGTGTGAACTGATCCGCAAGAGCGATTTCGATGCGGCGATAGCAACGATGCCGCCGATCCTGCGTGCGATGACCCAAAGCTATGTCGAGCGGTTGGCGCCGAAGGGCTGACGCGCTGGCTTCCAGGGCAGAGGCGGTTTCGGAAAAATCGAATTCGCGCCGGAAAATTATCAGATTCTTAACCCATCGCCGGCATTCTCCGGCCGGCGATCAAAGAGCGGTTCATGCCGGTCGTCGAACTGATCGCGGATTATCGCTGCTTCGGCATGCCAGGCGCGGCGTGATGGTTGAATTTGTCCCAGGAGTGAACGCGTCCCATGTCTAGCGCCGCAGTCGCCATCGTTGCACCTATGTTCCAGGACAGCACCCTGCCGCTCCGCCGTTTCCGCGGGCTGTCGGTCGGGGGCCGTATCTATGCCCTGTGTCTGGGTCTGATCCTGATCACCGTCGCGGTGGCAACACTGGGATATCTCGGCCTGTCGGGTCAGGGCCGGTCGCTTACCCAGTACATCAGGGTTTCCGAGGCGACGAAGGCCGCTGTCAGTGTCGGTTACGAATTCACCCGCGTGCGCCGCCACGTGGCGATCTTTGCCGAGAACGGCGCTGAAGTAGAGATAAAGTTTCTTAACGACCACAACAAATTGGCGATGGACGCCATTGCGGCGGCGGATGAACGCATTGTGGTCGAGGACCGCAAGATCATGATCCGGGACATCGGCGAACAGTACAAGGGCTTCCAGCAGGCCACCGCCGAACTGATCGCTGTCCGCAAGGATGTCGACCGGACCGCGGCGGCGCTGCAGGAAGCATTTGCCGGTGTCGGACCCAAAGGTGACGTGGAATCGCAGGAGATTTCCGTTCTGCGTTCGGCGTTGCAGGTGCTGCGCTTCCGCTCCTCCCTACTGGCGGTGTCGATGTCGCCGGTGGTCTATAAGGGATACCAGGATTATCTGCCGATCGTCGCGACCGCGATGCACGGGGTTGATGGTTCGGAGGCAGCGGTTCGCCTGACGAAGGCCGGGGAGGTGGTGCTGGAGCGTGCGGCGCGATTGGCCGAGGCCAATGATCATCTGCGGCAAACGATCGATGTCGGTTTCGTTGCCAAGGCGGCCCAGATCGAGGCGGCGCTGGCGGTGTTCCTTACCAGGCAGGAAAAGTTCGCCGCGGAACTGGCCGAAAGTGCGGCCGAGGCATCGGTGGCGACGCAACTCCGGATGCTCGCGGCCTCTGCCGCCGGCGCGCTGCTGGGTCTGGTCATCTGCTTTGTCGTTGCCCGTGGCATCACTCGCCCGCTGAAGGCGATGACCAGCGCGATGGAGCGACTGTCGGCAGGCGACGCCTCGATCACCGTTAGCGGCCGCGAACGCAGCGATGAGATCGGGGCGATGGCGCGGGCACTGGATGTATTCCGCAAGAACGCGGACAAGATCGTTGCGATGATGAGTGCCGAGGCGGTTACGCTGGAGATTGGCGAGACCATTACGGCAGCGTCGGAAAACGATCTGACCGTGCGGGTCGACCTGTCCAACAAGACCGGCTTCCTGCGCAACATCGGCGCCGCGATCAACACGCTGCTGGAGGGCAGCAACGCCACGTTGCGCGACATCAACATGACGACCAAACAGGTTGCCACCGCGGTTTCCGAGGCAAGCGTCGCGGTGGGCCAGGTGTCCAGCGGCGCTCGGGCGCAGAACACCGCCGTGGGTCAGGTCACCCAGGCGCTGACCGAGTCCGCCAAGGCGATCCGGATGGTTTCGACCAGCGCCAATGCCGCCAGCGAAAAGGGCGTGATGGCGGCTCAACTTGTGGAACGCGGTCAGGTTTCGGCCGAACAACTGGCGCGGATTGTCGAGACGATCGCGCAGAACAGCCGCAAGATCAGCCAGATTACGCAAGTCATCGCAGGGATCGCCAACCGCACGCATATCCTATCGCTGAATGCGGCGATCGAGGCGGCGCGCGCCGGTGAACACGGCAAAGGCTTCGTCGTGGTGGCTCAGGAGGTCGGCAAGCTGGCGGAAAGTGCGGCGCAGAACGCGCAGCAGATCACCGACATCGTGGAGCAGGCGACGACGGATGCCGCCGAGGGTCGCACCGCATCGCTGGCGGTGAAGCAGACGATGGACTCGATCGCCGGCGACGTGTCGCAGACCAGCCAGATGATCCGCTCGATTGCCGTTGCGATGGAGGAACAGCAGGCGATGGTGACCCAGATCGAGGGCAATGTCGGCGATCTTCGTGGCATCGCGGCCGGCAATGCCGTTGCGGCGGAGGAGATTACGGCGACGATGATCCAGCTATCACAGCTGGCGGATGAGCAACGCCAGAAGCTGTCGACCTTCAAGACGAACTGATGTCCCAGGTTTGTTGCCGCGGGGAGCGCGAATGACAGCGCCGGCCGCCGCGCTGACCGAATCTTACAAGCGTATCGCGGCGTTGCTGGAGGCGCGCTGCGGTTTCGGTCAGGCGGTGCAGTATGACCGGCTGTCTGCGTTCCTGGCCGATCGGACGGCATGGGAACAAATTACGCTGGCCGATCGGCTTGACCTTGCCGGCGAGCAGGACCCGGTGTGGCAGACGCTGATCGAGGCGATGCTGGTGCATGAGACCTACTTCTATCGGCATCCCGATCAGCTTGCGGTGTTCGCGCAGGAGATCATTCCGGAACTGATGCGCCGGCGTGACGGGGGCAAGCCGATGCAGGTCTGGTGTGCGGGGTGCTCGACCGGCGAGGAAGCCTATACATTGGCATTCCTGCTGCGGGATGCGCATTGCCCAGCGCGAATTCTGGCCACCGACCTGAGCGCGGAGTCGGTGGCGGTGGCTCGGGCCGGGGTGTATCGGCGGCGGCCCGGGTTGAACAGCTTCCGCGCCATGCCGCCCCACGCCTGGCGGCATTTCGAGCCGTGCGCCACTGAACCGGAGTGCTGGACGGTCGCTGCGAACGTGCGCCAGACGGTAGATTTCGCGGTCCACAATCTGATGACACCGCACCCGCCGGGGTTTTCGGCGGATTTGATTTCATGCCGCAATACTTTGATCTACTTTGGACCATCCGGTCTGCAGCAGGTCGAGGCCATGCTGGTTGCCGCGGCGCGACCCGGCGCCGTGCTGTTGCTGGGTCCCGCGGAACGTCTGCGCTACACGGATGTCTTCCAGTCGATGACACAGTCCCATCCGCAGATTTTGCACTGGCCGCGCTGATGGCGCTGCAGGTGGGGATGGTTGTCGAGACCGAATTCCTCCGCCTGGTGCTTCGCCAGTTGGTGCGCCGGATGGCGGGTGTGGAGTTGGTTGGCGAAGCGGTTAGCCTCGCCGAGGTGTTGGCGCTGCCGGGTGGCGATGCATTGATCGCCGATGTCGCGCTTTGTGCCGCCGATCCAGCGGGGTTCGCTGCCTTGTGCCGGCTTTATCCGGGGCGAATTGTGCTGATTGGCGATGGGGATTCCGTTGCGCGGCCCGGTCTGAGCATCCCGGCCGGCGTGATTCAGGTTCCGATGGGTACCGCGAACGGGGGGCGTGATCTTTCCATGCTGGCGAACCGGTTGCAGGAATCGTTACGGCCACTTGCGGCGCGGGCGCGGCCGGCTCAGGCCTCGGAACCTGTTATTCCGGTGTTGCGTCGGGCTGGGCGGGTGCGACGGCCGGAACTGATTCTGATCGCGGCTTCCACCGGCGGGCCGGAGGCGTTGCAGGAGCTGTTCGGCGCACTGCAACCACCGATTTGTCCGATTGTCATCGCGCTGCACATTCCGGCGGAACATTGTGGTGGTCTGGCACGGCATCTTGGCGCGTCGACGGGGCACGTGGTGGTGGTGGGGGAGGTTGGGCCGTTGCCAAGCCGAGGTGTGGTGCTGCTGCAGGGCGGGATGGATCATCTGGTCGTGGCGCGCGACGACGGGCTGTGGCTGAGACGTGCGCCGGCGGCTGCGTCGGTGTTTCATCCGAATGGGGATATTTTGCTCGGTAGTGGTGCGGTGTTGGACCGAGCGGTCGTGGGGGTTATCCTTACGGGGATGGGTAACGATGGCTGCGCGGGTGCGATCGCGCTGGCAGCTTGTGGCTATCCGGTGCTGGCGCAGACCCCGGGCAGTTGCGCTGTTCCGGGCATGCCGGCGGCCGCTATCGCCGCGGGCGTTGTTCGGGAGGTTGCGTCCCTGAGCGGTATCGCGGATCGGCTGAACGCCTGGTTTGCTTTGCCGATCCCGGAGTCGAGCCTGGCCGGGTGATTGGGACCTCGGTCTGGGTTGGACCGTTGTGGGTTGGGTCGGTAATTTACTTCTTTATCGAAGCCGTGGGTGATCGCGCGCGGCGGGTTAGGGCGCGGGCGCGTTGTCTTCCGGAAGCAAGCGGACTTAACACGGAGGGCACGAAGAACCACGAAGATTCACGGAGAAAGTAAAAATGGCGCTTCGCGCGACGCTATCTTTGGCATTGCGCCACAGGAGGCGTTGGCGTCGGTGCAGATGTCTGCATGCGGTAGGGCCAAGCCCCGGCCATAACACGAGGCGGTCATGACGCTGGAAGGGGGCGCGGGCTATTTTTCCTGGTGAGTCCAGACGCCATCCCAGTCGGACGGGGGGGTGGCTTGCAGCGTGCGGCAGCGTTCCAGGATCAGTTTGGCTGCCTTGTCCTTTGGATTGATCCCGATGGCCTGGTGCATATGGCCGATCGCGTCGGACCAGTGGCCGGCGGTGTAGGCCTCGAAGCCGGTTGCATACGTGGAAAGCCAGGCTGGATCGGCCTGGCTCGCCGGGCGTAGCACCTCATGCAGCATCGTGGCGGAGGTCTGTCCCTTGACCCGCACCAGATCGAGCTTGCGGGAGGCGACCGGCTGTTGCAGCGCCTGCATCGTTGCCTCACAGATCATCAGTTCGGCGCCGTATTGCTTGGTCAGCGATTCGATCCGCGCGGCGAGGTTCACCGGGTCGCCGATCACCGTGTAGTTCATTCGGGACGGTGACCCGATGGTGCCGGCGACGACCTTGCCGGTGCCGATGCCGATGCCGATCTTGATGGGCGACTGGCCCTGCCCCTCCCGATCCCGGTTGAGCACGTCGAGCGCGGCGAGCATGCCGAGGCCACCACGCACCGCGCGATCGGCGTCGTTACCGAGCGGCGCCGGCACGCCGAACAGGGCCATGATCGCGTCGCCGATGTATTTGTCGATGACGCCACCCTCGCTCTTCAGGATGTCCTCCATGTAAGAGAAGTATTCGTTCAGCAGCTTGACGATGCCGGCCGCACCCAGTTCTTCGGAAAGATTGGTGAAGCCGCGGATGTCGGAGAACAGGATCGAGGCCTGCTCCAGCGTGCCGCCGAGGCTGAGCTTTCCACCATCCAGCAGCTTGGTCGCGACGTCGGTCGACATGGTGTTGGCGAGGAGGCGCTTGATCTCCTGCTCCCGGCTCAGGTCGTCCAGCAGCACCAGCAGGCCTTTATCGCCGTTGGTCCGAACCCATGGCATCGCCGCGAGGCGTATCGGCTGCCACCTGCCGTCGGGCAGCGCGTAGTCGGTGGCGAATGGGGTGAGTTTCTCCCCGCTGGCGAGCGCGCCGCGGATGTCGGCACCCAAACCCTCATTATATTCATCGAACAGTTCGTCCAGGGTCAGGCTGCCGGGCGGCAAGGTGGGTCGGCCCAGCAGACGCGCCGCGGCGGCGTTGCCGGTGGTCAGCCGGGTCGCGGCATCGAACACCAAAACGCCGGAGCCCAGGGCGTCGAGCAGAACATCGCGGAACAGGGCGTCGTCGGTCGAACTGACCGCCTCGATGGCAACGGCGGCGATTGGGGTGGTCTCTTGCTCCAGCGGGGGGAGGCCGAGCACGTCGCGGATGGTGCTCAGGATGCGGGCGCCTTTTTGGGCTTTCACGTCCAGGCTGACGGAACCTGACGGCTTTTCCAATACGGCTGCGGCGCCCAGGCGGAGGGCCTCCGCGGTTTCGGCGGTTCCCTCGCCGCCTAGGGATGAAAGGATGACGACCTTGCATTTGCTGCGCAGGCCGAGGCGTCGGAGGGTTTCGAGGCCGGACATCTCCGGCATCTCGATGTCGAGCAGCACCAGA
>JAQGHW010000702.1 GCA_028291505.1 Rhodopila sp.
GTGTCGACCAGGAAGCCTTCGTCCTCCAGCAGTGCGGCGGTGGCGGGGCCCAGGCCGTAGCGCCCGGCCTTGTATACAGTGGGTTGGACGTTGAAGCTTTGGCGCACGGCTTCCGCCAGGCGGTGCAGCTTCTCGCGCTCCAACGCCGGCGGCAGGTTGCCGGGGAACGACAGGCGCTCTTCGGTTTCGCTGTCGAATGGGGGCGTGACCCAGGGGTGGAGCTGGGCGCCTATGTCGCATTTTCCATCCGCCAGGTATTCACGCAGCACGCCGGCGGCTGAGGGATCGGAGGTGATCGGGTATGTCACCAGGTAGGTCGGGCGGGCGTCGTAGCAGGAGAACACCTCATGCGCCCGCTTCTGGTATTGGATCGATGAGGTCGCGTTGTTGCGGGCCGAGACCGGACGGCCCCAATGAAATTCCTCCTCCGCATCGACGATAATGCACAGGATCGGCCGCCCCGCCGGCAGGCGGATCGGCTCACTGGCGGGAAAGAGCGCACCCGGGTTCGGGGCGTGATGCATACGGGTTGCAGGCTCCTGCACTTGGGGCAGTTAAAGGCCAGGGCTCTGCCCTGAACCCGCAAAAGGGCCGGCGGCCCCTTTGATCCCGATAGTTCAGGGGCTCGGTCGCCGCCTTTATGCCGCAGTCGGAAGGACCTGGCCACCAGGGACTTCGTCCAGGTGGCACGCTGACAGATGGCCGTTGCTTACCGGACGCAGAACGGGCTCCTCCGATCGGCAGCGATCGAACACGAACGGACATCTTGTGTGGAAACGGCACCCCGATGGCGGATTGATCGGGCTGGGCACGTCGCCCTTCAGGATGATCCGCTGTCGCTTCGCCGTTGGGTCGGGAACCGGCACGGCCGACAGCAGCGCCCTTGTGTAGGGGTGGTGGGATTCCGCGAAAAGCGTCCGGCGGTCCGCCAGTTCGACGATCTTGCCCAGGTACATGACCGCTACCCGGTGCGTCAGGTGCTCCACCGTCGCTAGGTCGTGGCTGATGAACAACAGAGCCAGGCCTAGTTCGTCCTGCAGATCGGCCAGCAGGTTGATGATCTGTGCCTTTACCGAGACATCCAGCGCGGACACCGCTTCGTCGCAGATAATCAGGTCGGCACCGGGAGCGAGCGCCCTCGCGATGCCGATGCGCTGGCGCTGGCCGCCGGAGAACTCGTGCGGGAAGCGGTTGATGGCGTCACGCGGCAGACGCACCTTGTCCATCAGCGCCTCGACCCTGGCGGTCAGGTCGCGGCGGCCGTGCGCCATGCCGAAATTGATCAGCGGTTCGGCCAGGATGTCGCGCACCTTCATTCGCGGATTCAGGCTGCTGAACGGGTCCTGGAACACGACCTGCACGCGTTTGCGCATCATGCGAAGCTTGCTGGCCAGCATGTTGTCGATGCGCTCGCCGTCGAGATAGACCTCACCGTCGGTCAGCTTGAACAGCCGCAGGATCGCCTTGCCCACGGTCGATTTGCCGCAACCGGATTCGCCGACCAGCGACAGCGTCTCGCCGCGGCGAATGTCGAAGGTTACGCCATCGACGGCGTAGACGTTGCCGGTGACCTGCCCGAGCAGGCCGCCATGAATCGGAAAATGCTTCTTGAGCGCATTCACTTCCAGCAGGGGGCGTTCGGCGATCATGCTGGCACCGTCTGTCCGGCGTAGTGGCAGGCGACGCTGTGACGCGGGGCCTTCGGCTCGATCGCCGGCGCCACCCTGCGGCAGAAATCCGTTACCATCGAACACCGCCCGGCAAACGCACATCCCACGATCGGTTTTCGCAGGCTCGGCACCAACCCGGCGATCTCGGCCAACCTGTTCCGGCCGCCTTCATCCAGCGAAGAGCCTAGTTTGGGGACCGCACCGAGCAGGCCGCGGGTGTAGGGGTGCATGGGGCGGGCGAAGATCTCGTTGACCGCGGCTTCCTCGACCTTCCGCCCGGCGTACATCACGACGACCCGTTGCGCCATTTCCGCGACCACGCCCAGATCGTGGGTGATCAGCATGATCGCCGACCCCATCCGGGTCTTGAGGTCGCGCATCAGGTCCAGGATCTGCGCCTGGATGGTCACATCCAGCGCCGTGGTCGGCTCATCGGCGATCAGCAGCTTCGGGTTGCAGGCGAGTGCCATCGCAATCATCACACGCTGGCGCATGCCGCCCGACAACTGGTGCGGATATTCCCGGACGCGCCTTGCGGGAGCGGGGATCCCCACCAGCGTCAACATCTCGACTGCCTTCGCCTCGGCGTCGCGCGCGTTCATCCCCTGGTGCAGGCGCACCGTCTCGCCGATCTGCTGGCCGACGGTCAGCACCGGGTTCAGTGAGGTCATCGGCTCCTGGAAAATCATCGAGATCGCGTTGCCGCGAATGCTGCGCATCTCCTGTTCCGAGACCTGCAGCAGATCGCGGCCCTCGAAGCGGATGCTGCCGGCGATCTTTCCGGGCGGTTCCTGGATCAGCCGCAGGATCGACATCGACGTGACCGATTTGCCGCAGCCGGATTCGCCGACGATGCCGAGAGTCTCGCCGGCATCGATATGGAACGACAGGCCTTCGACGGCGCGAACGACACCATCCGGGGTGCCGAAATGGGTTTGCAGATTTTCAACTTCCAGCAGGGCCATGGTGGTTACAGCCGCTTCGCCAGACGCGGATCGAGCGCGTCTCGGAGTCCGTCACCCAGCAGGTTCACCGCCAGCACCGTGATCGACAGGAAGATGGCGGGGAAGAACACGATGTATGGTTTGACCTGCCACAGCGCGCGACCCTCGGCCATGATGTTGCCCCAGCTTGGGATGATCGGTGGGGTGCCGGCGCCGATGAACGACAATGTGGCCTCGGTGATCATGGCGGAGGCGCAGATGAACGTTGCTTGTACCATCAGCGGCGCCAGGGTGTTGGGCAGGATGTGTTTCCAGATGATCACCGGCACGCGGGTGCCCGAGGCGATGGCGGCTTCGACGTATGGTTGCTCGCGCAACGACAGGACCACGCCGCGGACCAGGCGCGATACGCGGGGGAACTCGGCGATGCTGATGGCGACGATGACGTTCTGCACCGAGGCTCGGGTGAGCGCCATCAGCGCGATCGCCAGAAGGATGGGTGGGATCGACATCAGCCCGTCCATGACCCGCATGACCACGGCATCGATCTGGCGCACGAAGCCGGCGATCAGGCCGATGAAGGTTCCCAGGATGGAGGCACAGAACGCGACTGAGAAACCGACCATCAGCGAGACCCGGGATCCGTACATGACGCGGGAGTAGACGTCGCGCCCGAGCATGTCGGTGCCGAACCAGTAGAGTGCGGAGGGTTCGCGGGTGCGCCTGGCGGGGGCGAGGGCGGTCGGGTCCCTGGTGTCCAGATAGGGAGCGAATATCGCGATGGCGATCATCAGGCCGACCAGCAATCCGCCAACGAAGATCGTCGGATGCCGATAGATGAACCCGGTGATCCGACCTCTTTCCTTGGGGACGGGCAGGATGCCGGGGAGGTCGGGCGCAGCCGCATGATGCAGGCCGTCGAGGTCGCGGTTTTCAAAAGCCCGGGCGGCAAAGCCCGCACGATCTGGCGTTGTTGCACTCAATATCGGATCCTCGGGTCAAAGACCGTGTAGAGAAGATCAACCCCAAGGTTGACCAGCACATAGACAAAGCTGAACAACAACACGACGCCCTGGATCACCGGATAGTCCCGCCGCAGGATGGCATCGACGGTCAACCGGCCGAGACCGGGGATAGCGAATACGCTTTCGGTTACCACGGCGCCGCCGATCAGAGCCGCGAAGCCGATGCCGACGATGGTGACGATCGGCACCGCGGCGTTTTTCAGCGCATGGACGAACAGCACGCCGCGCTGGCCGACGCCTTTCGCCTTGGCCGTCCGCACGTAGTCCTGCGACAGCACGTCCAGCATGGTCGCGCGTGTGATCCGGGCGATCAGTGCCATGTACACCAGGCCCAACGCCACGGACGGCAGGATCAGGTTGCGCAGACACGGCCACAGCCCCTGGCTGATCGAGGTAAAGCCCTGCACCGGCAGCCAATCCAGCCGCAGCGCGAACACGTAGGCCAGGATATAGCCGACCACGAACACCGGCGTGGAGAATCCCAGCACCGCCGTCATCATCACCGTCCGGTCGATCCAGGTGCCGTGTTTCCATGCCGCGATCACCCCCATCGGGATGGCGCAACTCAGCGACAGGATCAGGGTCAGGGTCATCAGGGACAGGGTTGGCTCGATCCGCTGCTGGATCATGTGGGTGACCGGCAGGTTGGTGAAGATCGAGGTACCGAGGTCGCCGTGCAGCACGTGCCAGAACCAGTCGAAGAACCGCACCAGGAACGGGCGGTCGAGGCCCAGCGATTCTCGGATACGCTCCACGTCGGCGGGTGTGGCCTGATCACCCGCGATGATGGCGGCCGGGTCGCCGGGGGCGATATAGAGAAGACTGAAGACGAACAGGGCGACCATCAGGACGACCGGGATGGTGGAGAGGATCCGGCGGGCGATATAGGACAGCATCAGCGACGGGCCCCGGCGGGGGTACTGGTTCGGGGTCTCAGCGTGTTCGCCAA
>JAQGHW010000706.1 GCA_028291505.1 Rhodopila sp.
GGGCCACCCCAGACCGACAGGCCTATGAACAAGCCAAGCGTCGCCAGACCGACCGTTGCCTGCGGCGTACCGGCGGCATCGGCTCCGATCAGCTCGAACAGGCTGTCCGCGCCAAGTGCCATTGCCGACAGGAGCAAGATCAGTCCTGCGATCTCCGGCGCGAAAAGCGGCCGCATCGCGCCGATGACCCGCGACAGGATCAGTTCGAGGACAGCCGCCAGCAGCGTCATGCTCGCCACCAGGGCCATGCCGCCCTCACGCGCGGCCAGGATGCCCGGAAGCAAGAAAATGGTGGCTGGTGCGGGGACGATTGGAAAGCCACACCCGAACCGGCCGCGGAACAGTTGAAAGGCGGTCGCGGCAGCCAGTATCAGCAATGACGTGCCGACGGTGGACGCCATGCGATCTGGCGGCAATCCTGCCGCGGATGCCAGGATGACCGGGTACAGTAAGTTTGGTACATTAACGCCGATGATCTGCAGGGCGCCGATGGCGGTTACGTGCAACGGGGGCGTGCTGTCCACGCCATAGGCAAGGTTTGGGGGCGTGCGCATGTCGTACCGATCCCCCCTGGTATCGCGCGTCGTGGATGCGCGATACGCCGGTCTTGGTTTGAAGTAGCCGATTCACGCGGCGAATCGTGGTCGCGTGGCGAACTCACGCTTCTCTACGATCGGGTACTAGATGTTGGCCGGGCGGTGATATGATCTGCGCATGGGCCTGTCCAGCATCGCGTTTGGTGCTCAATCTATCCACGGCATTGATCCGGCCGGCGATGGTTGTCACAACAGCCACCCGCCGATCGCGCCGGCGCATTCAAGCGGCGCATTCAAGGAGAGCGAAGTTGGAGCTGCACGAAACGGAAATGTCTTCAGCGGTCGTATTGGCAGCGCAAGGCCGCCTGGATAGCACAAGTTCAGCCGTGCTTGAGCGGCGGCTGAGGGACATGGTGGCAGCCGGCCGGACCCGGATCGTGCTGGATCTGGAACGTGTGGGATATATCAGCAGTGCCGGCCTGCGTGTTCTCGTGGTCGCCGGCAAGCTGCTGGCCGACCACGCCGGCCGCATCATATTGTCCGGCCTGTCGTCGGAAAATCGGCGCCTCTTCGACCTGTCCGGCTTCACCGACCTGTTCGCGATCGCGGCCGACCGAGCCCAGGCGGTGGCGGAGCTTGAATGAGGCGGGTTCGCCGGATCGGCGGCGGACATGACGGTGATCGGGGTCGATTTCGGCACAACCAACAGCGTCGTTACCTTATTGCGTCCCGACGGTTCCGTTGCCACGGTGCGCCACCCGTTCGGCGCGGCGGAGATGGATGTCATCCGTTCGGTATTGTGTTTCTGGAACGACGGCGCCAAGGACCGGGTCGTGCTGCGCCACGCGATCGGGCCGGCGGCGATCGAGGCCTATCTGGACGACCCGCTCGAGAGCCGGCTGATGATGTCGCTCAAGAGCTACCTGGCGCAGCGCAGCTTCACTGAAACCAGGGTTTTTGGACGCCCGTTCACGCTGGAGGGGCTGATCGGGCTGTTCCTGGGCGCGATCCTGCCGACGCCGCGCGATACGGTCCTGATCGCCGGCCGGCCGGTGCGGTTCGCCGGCGAAACGCCTGACGACGATTTCGGCGAGCAGCGGCTGCGCGCGTCCTATGCCGGCGCCGGGTGGACCGACATCGAGACGGCGCTGGAACCGGAGGCGGCGGGGTATCGGTTCGCGCGCGGCCTGACGGCGCCCGCCACGGTGCTGATCGGCGATTTCGGCGGCGGCACCAGCGATTTTTCCGTGATGCAATTCGAGCCGGGCAGCAATCGTCCGGTGCAGGCGCTGGGGCATGCGGGCGTGGGCATCGCGGGGGACACGTTCGACTATCGGATCATGGATCACGTGGTCTCGCCGCGTCTGGGAAAGGGGACCACCTACCGCCCGGGCGGCACGGATCTGCCGGTGCCGCCGGAGTATTATTCCAGTTTCGCCCGCTGGCATCGGCTGTCGCTGATGCGGGCGCCGAAGACAATTCGGGATATCGAGGCGGTGGCTCGGACGGCGAAGTATCCGGATCGGCTGGGCGCCTTACTGCGGCTGATTCGTGACGAACTGGGTTATGAGCTGTACCGGACGGTGTCCGGCGTGAAGGCGGATCTGTCGCGCGCCGAGACCGCGGTGCTGCGCTTCCACCACGCCGATTTCGCCATCGAGGAAACGATCGCTCGGGTAGATTTCGAGCATTGGATCGCCCCCGACATTGCACGGATCGCCGCGACCGTGGATCTAGCGCTGGCCGAGGCCGGGGTGGGACAGGATGCGATCGACCGCGTATTCCTGACCGGCGGGACATCGCTGGTCCCGGCCGTACGTGGACTTTTCACGACGCGGTTTGGCGTTGAGCGGGTGACCGGTGGGGGTGAGTTCGTGTCGGTGGCCGAGGGGTTGGCGCTGATCGGGCGGGATCGGCGCGCAAGCGGGCGTTTTTCGTAGATCACTAAGTAATTTCCGATACTTTCCTGGCGGTATCGTGCCCCGGTATCTCCTGTGACTGCCACCCGCGCCGCGATTTGCTAAATGGGCGCGATCGGGGAAGGTGCTGCGTGCGTCCTTTGCCGAACCTGCCGCCTGAAGGATTGTTATTGTGACGCGACGTATCCTGCTGGTGATCGTGCTGCTGACCGCCGCCGGGACAGGCGTCTGGTGGTGGTGGTCCACGCGCCGTCCGCCGTCCACCATGTGGCAGGGCTATGCGGAGGCCGATTTCGTCAAGGTCGGTCCGACCCAGCAAGGGCTGCTCACCGCGGTCGCCGTGGGGCGTGGCGACCAGGTCGAGACCGGTGCGCTGTTGTTTGCCCAGGACGACACCGACGATCGGGCGGCACGCGACCAGGCTGCGCAGATGCTCGCTCAGGCCGAACGGCAATTGGACAATCTGCAGACGGGTGGCAAACCGACCGAAATCGACCAGGCGGAGGCTAACCTGGCGGATGCGCGCGCGACCCTTGTGCGCACGACGGCCGACCTGGTCCGGGCTGAGGCCCAGCTTCCGATGGGCGGTGTCTCTAAGCAAAGTGTGGATCAGTCCCGCGCCGATCGCCTGTCCGCCCAGGCGAAGGTCGACGCGGCGCTGGCGGCCCGGGCCCAGGCCCGGGCGCCGATGGGGCGGCAGGGTGAAATCCTGGCCCAACTCGCGTCCGTGGCGGCCAACCGCGCAGCACTTGAGATGGCCGAGTGGCGGCTGGCGCAACGCCGCGTCGTTGCTCCGTCGGGTGGGCGCGTGGCCGACGTTCTCGCGCGTCCCGGTGAGACCATGGCGGCGGGTTCGCCTGTCGTATCGCTGCTGCCCACAGGCAACATCTTCGTCCGCTTTTTCGTTCCGGAGCCGCTGCTGTCGACGATCCACCTTGGCGATCGGGTGGCGCTGGCATGCGACGGCTGCGCCAGCGATCTGTCCGCCCGAGTATCATTCATTTCACCGCAGGCCGAATACACCCCGCCGCTGATCTACAGCGAGTCGAGTAAAGCCAAACTTGTGTTCATCGTCGAGGCCCGGCCGTCACGCGAACAGGCGGTCAGGCTCAATCCGGGGCAGCCCATCGAAGTGCGCCCGGCTGGTTCGGCCACCCCATGACCGCCGATCTCGTCATCGATGTCCGAGATCTGCACAAGAGTTACGGCACACGGAAGGTCGTCGATGGCCTGACACTCGCGGTGAAAGCGGGTGAGATTTGCGGCTTTCTCGGCGCCAACGGCAGCGGCAAGACAACCACCATCCGAATGCTGTGCGGGCTGGTCAGACCGAATGGCGGCGGCGGGACCTGCCTGGGGCTGGATATCATCAGGGATGCGCCGCGGATACGGCTTCAGGTCGGCTACATGACGCAGCGCTTCAGCTTCTATGAGGATCTCACCGTCACGGAGAACCTGGATTTCGTCGCCGCGGTGTACGAACTGGACAACCGTCGTGAGGCGGTGAAGGCGATCATCGACCGCATGGGCCTCGCGGACCGGGCGGGCCAGTTGGCCGGCGAGTTGTCGGGCGGCTGGAAACAGCGGCTGGCGCTTGCCGCCTGCGTGCTGCACAAGCCGAAGCTGCTGCTGCTGGACGAGCCCACAGCGGGCGTCGATGCCAAAGCCCGCCGCGAATTCTGGGACCTGATCCACGACATGGCGGCCGATGGCTTAACTGTTCTTGTATCGACACATTACATGGATGAGGCCGCGCGATGCGGACGGATCGTCTACCTGTCGGATGGGAAACTCGTTGTCCAAGGCACCCCCGATGAGGTGGCCAAAGGCAGCGGATTGATTACGTTCGAGGCGACCGGGCCCAACCTGGATGTGGCGGCGCGCACGCTGCGCAAGATGCCGGGTGTGGAATCCGCGGCGGTGTTCGGATCGGCATTGCATATAGCCGGCATGGATCGTGCGGCGCTGGAGCGGGCAATCCAATCGCTGGACGGCGGGTTGGCCTGGCACGAGGTCCCGCCACAGCTTGAGGACGTGTTCATTCATCTGCTGAGCCAGCCGGACAGACCACATGCTTAGTCGCCTCAGTCACACGCGGTCGGCGCGATCGTGCCCCGAGGCGGCGCCATGAACGGGTTTTCCTTCCGGCGCTTCCTTGCGGTGCTGCGCAAGGAATGGATTCAGGTGCGGCGCGATCCGTTCACGCTGCGTATGATCATTGCCCTGCCGGTGATGCAGCTTTTCCTGTTCGGTTATGCAATCAATGCCGACCCCAAGCACCTGCCAACCGGGCTGCTCGCGGTTGACCATTCGAAGTATGAGCGGACGGTGATCGCAGCCCTCAAGAACACCGGATACTACGATATCAGACCGCTCGATTCGGAGGCGGAGGCCGAACGTGGACTTGCCGACGGAGAATTGCTTTTCGTCGTGAACATTCCGCCGAATTTTGACCGCTCGGTTGATCGAGGCGAACAGCCGGCGATTCTGATGGATGCCGATGCCACCGATCCGTCGGCGATCGGCAATGCCGCCGCCGCGCTGGCCGCGCTGACGAGTGCGCTTGACCGGGACCTGCCGCCCGCCGCACGGTCCGCGCCTGCCCGGGCGCCGTTCCAGTTCGAGGTGCATGCTCGTTACAATCCCGAACAGCTTACCGTGCTGAATATCGTGCCGGGGCTGATCTGCATCGTGCTGACGATCTCCACCCTTTTCGTCACGACATTGTCCATAACGCGTGAAACCGAGCGGGGGACGATGGAAAATTTGCTGGCGATGCCGGTGCGGCCGATCGAGGTGATGCTGGCCAAGGTCGTGCCCTATATCGTCATCGGTTATGCGCAGGTCATCCTGATCGTGGCGATCGCGGTGGCGGTGTTTGGCTTGCCGGTTCGCGGTTCCGTCGCGCTGCTGACGCTGGCCCTTGGGCTGTTCATCGCCAGCAACCTGGCGTTGGGCATCACCTTCTCCACCGTCGCGCGCAACCAGATGCAGGCGATACAGATGGCGCAGTTCACCCTGCTGCCGTCGTTTCTGCTGTCCGGATTCATGTTCCCGTTCAAGGGCATGCCGGCGTGGGCGCAATGGGCCGGCGAATTGTTTCCCGTGACCCATGCGCTGCGAATCGTGCGCGGCATACTGCTGAAGGGCAACGGCTTTGCCGAAATTGCCCCGGACCTTTGGCCGATCGCCGTCTTCACCCTGGCGGTCACGCTGGTCGCGACATGGTCGTACCGGGTGACGCTTGACTGATCCGCTGGTTGACGATCCGATGGCATACCGGGCACGGTTCAGATCAGAATAAATAATCAGGGAGGCCGCCTTGGACGACGTGATTGCCGGCTCATACGTCTTCACCGGTGAGCGATCGGCGAACAGCTACCGTCTCAACAAGATGGCCACTACGCTGCGATCCGCTGAAACACGCGCGCGGTTCCAGGCCGACGAAGCGGGTTACATGCGCGCTGTGGGGTGTTCTGAGCAGGAGATCGACCTTGTGCGCCGCCGCGACTGGCAAGCGATGATGGAGTACGGCGCGAGCATCTACCTGCTGCTGAAAATCGGCGCCGCGGTAGGGGTTTCGCTGCCGCAGATCGGCGCCCACACCAGCGGGAAGGGACACTGAGCATGGCGACGGTGATTGGCGGCATCGGCACGTCCCACGCCCCCACGATCGGGGTGGCCTGGGACAAAGGGCAGCAGGGGGAGCCGTTATGGGCGCCGCTGTTCGATGGTTACATTCCGGCCAGGCAATGGCTGGAGGACATCAGGCCGGACTTGTTCCTGATCGTTTACAACGACCATGTGAACCAGTTCTTCTTTGACGCCTACCCGACGTTCGCGCTGGGCGTCGGCGCCGTGCACGCCCAGGCGGATGAGGGATGGGGCAAGCGGCCGTTGCCGGACCTGCCCGGCGATCCGGATTTCGCCTGGCACCTGGCGAGGTCTTTGGTGGCCGACGAATTCGATCCGACGATCTGCCAGGAAATGGCGCTGGATCACGGTGTCCTGTCGTTTCTGCCGCTGTTGACGGACACCAACTGGAAAGTACCGGTCGTTCCACTGGCAGTCAATGTCATCCAGCACCCGATCCCGACCGCGCGGCGGCTGTTCCGGCTTGGGGCAGCGTTACGGCATGCGATCGAGACCTATCCGAAGGACAGACGCATCGTCGTGTTCGGCACCGGCGGCCTGACCCATCAGTTGCACGGCGAGAGCTATGGCCGACACAATGAGGCTTGGGACAACGAATTCATGGATCGGCTGGAAACCGATCCGGCGGGCCTGACGGAATTGTCCATCCAGCAATACATGGAACGCGGCGGCACCGAGGGCGTCGAAATGATTATGTGGCTGGCGATGCGCGGCGCCCTCGGTGGGACCGTCAAGCGAGTACATCGAAACTACACGGCACCGCTGACCACGGGTTATGGGTTGCTGGTGTTGGAGAGCTGAACGCGCCTGAGGCTTGGATAGAAGGCACGTGACCGAGGCTTCGCCGATGCTAGTTGGATAGGGGACGGGCTGGCGCCGGCGTGATTGGTTCTCCGGCTGGATGACGGGCAGCCCGGAAGTCCGGCGCGGACATACGGTACTTCACCCAATCCGCAACAACCGTGCCCCTTCGGCCCGCAGCCAGGGGATCGCGGCCTTGGTGTGCGGCGTCAGTTCATCGACCAGCGACCAGAACTTCGGGCCGTGGTTCATGTGCCGCAGATGCGCGACCTCATGCGCCACGACGTAGTCCTGGACGAACGCGGGCGCCATTACCAGCCGCCAACTCAGCGCCAGCGATTTGTCCGGCGCGCAACTGCCCCAGCGGCTGGTGGTATCCTTCATCGTGACCCGCTTCGGCGCCACCCCGATCAGCGCGCCCTTCGCCATTGCCAGCGCGCCGAGTCGTCGCCGAGCCTCCATCCGGAGGAAATCGCGGACGCGGCGGGACAGGAATTCGGGGGCACCCGTCACGTGCAGTTCCTGGTCCAGCAAGAACGCGCCGCCCCGTGCCGTGGGGGTGTGGTGGATGCGGTGCGGCACGCCGCAGATCGGCACCGTCGCGCCATCGGTGAACACGATCGCCTCGGGCAAGGCGGCCAGCCGGTTGGAGACCCAATCGGCATGGCCCATCAGCAATGCCATGCCCGCCTTGCGGGTCGCTCTGGTCGGTAAGGTCACAACGACGACGCCTCCGCTCGGGTCGATACGCAAAGACACTCGGCGCGCCCGACTGCTGCGGCGCCATTCCACACGAGCCATCCCGGATGGCAGGGCGAGGGTCTCAGGTTGGAGATCGTCCATAGCACTCAATGCGAGAGGTTCGATCGATTCGTCAATGGGTTCTTGAACGGCGGTTGTTAACCGGCGGACGGTCGGCTGGAGGAGATCGGACTACTTGCGATACGATTGGAAGGCGACGGCAGGTCTC
>JAQGHW010000714.1 GCA_028291505.1 Rhodopila sp.
GACAACGTGATCCCGCCGGCGATGGGACAAGCCGTGTTCGCGGCAGCCAACGACCCGAAGGTGTCTTGGCTGGCACCTGATGCGGGCCACAACGATCTCGCCGAGGCCGGTGCGATCGATGTAGCGAGGTCTTTTGTTGGGAGATATCTGAAGGCGATCCCGTCGGGAACGGATTAGCCGCTCGGTTGCCAATCCGGGTCGCAGCGACATTTGGCCGGGAGCAGTCCGTCCCGCGCTGATCAAGCGCCCGTCGGCCAGAAATCCGGGTCCATCAGCGCGGGCTGGAATTGCCACTTGAGCAGATGCAGCAGAAGCACGGACAACCGATTGACCAGTTCGCGCTTCTCGGTCTTGCCCAAGCTCTCGATTTCCTCGGCGATGTGCGCCATGTCCGCTTCAGAAAACCGGCCGTCGCGAAGCAACGCGGCCTGCTCGTTGGCCCAGGCGTAGAAATCATGATCATAGAGATGCTGGTTGCTCATTCCGTGACTTTGCTGCTGACACGACCCCAACAGCCGATATCATCAGGGTTTCGTCGAATTCTGCCAGAACCTTGGCAGAAGTGGCAGCGAAAGTCACACCGACTTCGTCAATGAGCGGGCAGACCTTGCACCAACGCCACCGTCAGGTCACCCCCGGGCCGCATCTCACCTCGCCCAACCACTGAGTGCCAGAACATTCATCTCGCCCAACTTGCCAACTACCCGCCACTCGTCCCACTGTCCGCCGCCATGTGGTTCGCACCGCCAGCAGAAATCCCCACCCGGGTCCTGACCCGCATGCCCGACCGCTTCCGCCGGCTGGAGCGAACCGAGTGGGCCGACGCCAACCGTGCCGGCGAACCGGTCGACTGCTTCCTCGAGGGCCCCTGCTACGACGCGCAAGGCCGCCTGCATGTCGTCGACATCCCCTACGGCCGCGTCTTCCGCATCGAAGCCAACACCGACTGGACGCTGATCGCCGAATACCCCGGCTGGCCCAACGGCCTGAAGGTCCAGCCCGACGGCATCCTGCTCGCCGCCGATTACCGCCACGGCCTGGTCCGCATCTACCCCGAAACCGGCGCCACCGCGGCCGTTCTGCAAACCGTAAACAGCGAAAGCTTCAAGGGCCTCAACGATCTTACGCTGCACGCCGACGAATCCATCCTCTTCACCGACCAGGGCCAGACCGGCCTTCAGGACCCCACCGGCCGAGTGTGGCGGCTCCACAAGGACGGCCGCCTCGACCGCCTGATAAACACCGGCCCGAGCCCCAACGGCCTCGTCCTGAACACCGCGCAAACGCACCTGTATGTCGCTATGACCCGTTCCTGCGAGGTGTGGCGCTTCCTGCTCCGCCCCGACGCCGTCGTCGCCAAGGCCCAGTGCTTCGCCCGAATACCCCCCGGCACGGTCGGTCCCGACGGCTTGGCCATGGACTCGGCCGACCGCCTGTATATCGCCAACCCCGGCCACGGTTGCGTCTGGATCATCGACCCCCACGGCGTCCCCCTGTATAGGGTCCAGTCAACCATCGGCCGCATGACCACCAACTGCGCCCTGACACCGGACGAACGCAGCCTCGTCATCACCGAATCCGAAACCGGCACCATCCTGATCGCGGAGATCCCACCACCATGACCTCCTCCGGCAAGACCGGCCAATTCGTTTCCGTCTGTGAGGTCGGCCCGCGCGACGGCCTGCAAATCGCCAAGACCCGCATGACCACCGACGACAAGGTCGCCTGGATCGTCTCCCTCGCCGCCGCCGGCATCAAGGAGATCGAGGTCGGCAGCTTCGTCCCCCCACGCGTGATCCCGCAGCTTGCCGACACGCCCGAGGTGGTCGCAAAAGTCCTCGCCGCCCTGCCGAACCTGACCGTCCAGGCTCTCGCCCCCAACCTCAGGGGCGTGCAGAACGCCTACCACGCCGGCGTGCACAAGATCTCGATCCCGGTGTCCGTCAGCGACGGTCACAGCCAGGCCAACCTCAACCGCACGCCCGCACAGTCGATCGAGATGATGCGGCAGATCATGGACTGGCTGAAGGCACAACCGCGCAAGGTCCCGGTGGTAGCGGGTGCCTCGACGGCATTCGGCTGTTCGATCGACGGCGTGGTGCCCACGGCAAAGACCGTCGCGCTGTGCCAGGGTCTGGCCGACGCTGGCGTGGACCAGATCATGCTCGCCGACACGGTGGGCTACGCGCATCCCGCCCAGGTCAAGGAGGTCGTGCTGGCAACCCGATCCGCGATCGGCCCGGTGCTGTACGGCCTGCACCTGCACGACACCTGCGGCCTTGGCATCGCCAACGCCGTGGCCGGCCTGGAGGTCGGTATTCGTGCCTTCGACTCCTGCCTCGCCGGCCTCGGCGGCTGCCCTTACGCGCCAGGCGCCTCCGGCAACGTCGTCACCGAGGACCTGGTGTTCATGCTGGAGAGCATGGGTTTCACCACCGGCATCGACATCCCGTCGCTGTTGCAGTCTCGAAATATACTCCACGCGGGCCTCCCGGCGGAGGCTTTGCACGGCCAGGTGCCAAAAGCGGGGCTGCCACCGACATTCCGCAGGGCGGCCTGATGCCGCACATGACGGGCTGTTTCAAATAATTTCTCCCGCCATGAATCCTGCTTCATTTATCGACCCTTGTTTGAATATAAAGTAGCTTCGTCTCGATACCCGGTTCAGCGGGACGTCAAGATTGGAGATTTGCCCATTTCACAACATCATCTGGGATTAGCAGACGATACCGGCGCGGATGCGCTGCAGCCCATCGTCGCCCTCGGGTCGCTGACCGCGGCGGCTTCCGGGGTGATCGCCGAGCCGAACGCCGCTTCACCGATGGCGGTCAAGACGGTGGTGCCCGCCCCGGCTGCCGGCATCCCCGAACCACAGTTCGACACCTATGCCTACGCACGCAGCTTCACCTACGGCAGCAACATCACAAAGGCCTGGACATACAGTTCCGGCGCCGGCGTGACCGTCGGCCTGCTGGATGACGGCTTCGATCCCGCCACCTCCGCGACGTTCGGCAATTTCTCCACCGCGCTGTCGAAGGCATTCGGAGGCACCACGACCAGCACCGCCGAACCAGCCGGAGGCTACCACGGCACCACCACCGCCGGCTTGATCGACGCCACGGGCGCTAACAAGACGCCCGAGGGGTTAGCGCCGAATGCCACCGTCGTCGGCGCGAAAGTGACGTTCGCCACTGCCACGATCGCAATCCTGGCGCAGGCCGAGGCATATCTCGCGTCGACGTCCTCGATCGTGAACAATTCCTGGGGCTACTCCGGCTACGGCACCGGCGAGCCGAACAATCCCGGCTTCGCAATCTGGTATTCCACCATCGAGGCGGCGGTAGCCAGCGACCGCGGCGGCCTGGGTGACGTCATCACCTTCGCGGCCGGCAACGACCGGACGGGCGCCGACAACCTGGCCGTCCAGCCGATGGTGGCCGATTACCGCGTCATCGCCGTAGCGGCTACCGACGCGAACGGTCTGGTCGCCAATTATTCGACACCAGGAGCCGCACTGCTGGTCTCGGCGATCGGCGACAACGTCGCGGTCGTCAATACCGGCGGATCAGGCAATTCGGTTGAGAGCGGAACCTCCTATTCCGCGCCCACAGTAGCAGCCATCGCCGCCATGATGCTGAGCGTCAATCCCAAACTCGGGTGGCGCGATGTGCAGGAAATCCTGGCCGACGCGTCCTATATGCCCGCCCCCAGCGCCTCCGGTTTCACCTATAACGGCACGAAGGACTGGAACGGCGGAGGAATGCATTTCTCCAACGATCTGGGCTACGGCGTGGTGGATGCGAACGTCGCGGTGAACCTCGCCCGCGCCTGGACCGAGCAGTCAACCAGCGCGAATTTGGACTCGGTGACCGTCACTCATACAGCTGCATTCACTGTCGGCAAAAACGCCACTGTCAGCAGCACCGTCGCCGATACCGCCAACGTCCGCATTCAGCATGTCGAGGTAACGATCAACGACACCTATCTGCCGGTCGCATGGTCCAGGATCGTGCTGATCTCGCCAGATGGAACCCAGTCCGTCCTGGTCAACCAGATCGGACTGGTAAACGGCTCGGATCAAACCGGCGGCCCGGACGTTTCCGGTTCAGTCATCACCAGCAATGCCTTTTGGGGGGAAACCGCGACCGGCACCTGGACGCTGCGGGTCCAGGACATCAACGGCAACACCGTGGGCACGATCGGCAGCTGGAGCCTGACATTCCTCGGCGACAATGCCGCGACGGTGCAGACCCCCCTGGTCTACACGCCGGAATTCGCCTCCCTCGCGACCGTGGCGCGGGACGTGGTCACGCCGGGAACATCGACGACGATCGACCTGATCGCCTTGCCCAGCATCACCACGATCAACCTGAACGGCGGCGCCGGAGTGATCGACGGCGTTAACGTAACGGTCGGCACGGGACTGAAAAACGCCAATGCCGACGGCAGCACCGGCACCGTGACACTGACCGGGCTGACCAGCGGCGGCAGTGAGCTGACCGGCGGCGACTATATGTCCACCCTGACGGGTTCGGGTGCGGACACGATCAACGCCGGTCTCGGCACCACCGCGATCAAGACAGGCGCCGGTGGGAGTACGGTCACGCTATCCAGCATCGCGGCATCCACCGTTTCGATCACCTCTGGCGGCGGCGACACGATTTACGCCGGCCTGGCATCGGCCACGATCACCGACATCGGCACCAGGGGAGACACGGTCTACGACCAATCCGCGAAGCTTACTTTCATCAACGGCACCGGCGCCAGCGTGCTGGCCGAAGGCATCGGCACCGTGACCGTCCAGGCCGGCGCCGGCGGGGGCACCTACTTTGCCGGCGCTGGGGGCAACAGCCATCTCACCGCCGGCACCGGGTTGGTAGCATTCTACGGCGAGGCCTCCGGAGACGTGCTGACCGCGGCCGGATCGCTCGCCGACAAGCTGATCGCGGGAATGGGCACCGAGACCTTGTCAGGCGGTGCCTCCACCGGGTCGATCACGCTTCAGGCCGGGTCAGGGGCGGACACGCTGATCGCCGGCAAGGGAAAAACCACGTTCATCGTGGGGACCGGCAACAGCAACATCACGCTGGGTGGAACGGGTGGCCTGATCCAGATCCAATCCGGTCAGGCCGGCGGCCTGGACACCGTCACCGGCTTCAAGCTTGGGATCGACGACCTGCATCTGGCGGGTTTCGCGTCCACGGCGATGACCAACGCCATCAACACACAGAAGTCGGATGGGCATGGCGGCACGCTGCTCACGTTCACGGACAGGACGCAGATCGACCTGCTCGGTATCACGAAGGCCACGTCAAGCTACTTCGCCTAGTACCCCATTGCAGAGAAGCGTGAGTCGCAAAGCGACCGCGCTTCCACGCGTGAATCGGTCAGCGTAAAACCGCTCTAGTAGTAGCGCCACCGACGACGCCTCTGGTCCCACGACCGGTGGCGATACCGATGATGGTTCCAATAGTAATCAACATGCTCGAAGCTGGTGGTATGGGCGATGGTACTGGGACCGAGAAGGTGGGTCGCTGGAGACGCGGATACGACCCTGGACACGCCGAATATCAGCCCAGCCATTGCCAGTGTCCCCAGGATGACTTTGTGCATGTCAGATTCCTCACTTCACGTCCAATACGACAATCATTTCATGCTCGGATGCGATTCGTCCAGGCGGATTGATCGGGCAGAAGTCGAAGGTCGGTCAATCCGTTGCAAAACAGGCCGCCAGTGCGACGTGACCGGAATGTAGGTCAGTCACCCGTTCTGTCCGTGGTGGCCTCGCAAGTCGTTCTTTGCCCGCATGAAAACATGTGCCGCCGCGTTTTGCGATCGCGCGCACCTCTCTAATTCATGAAAATCTTCCCCGGGTTCATCACCCCGCGGGGATCCAGCGCCTGCTTCACCGCCCGCATCACGGCCATCGCCTCGGCGCCGTGTTCCTGCTCCAGGAACTCGCGCTTGCCGATACCCACCCCGTGCTCGCCGCTGCACGATCCGCCCAGAGCCAGCGCACGCGCGACGATCTTCTTGTCCAGTTCCCACGCCCGCGCCAGGCCATCCGGTTCCGGCGGCACCATGATCACCGTGTGGAAATTGCCGTCCCCGACATGGCCAACGATCGGCGCCGTCAGCCCGGACGCGGCGATATCCTCCTTCGCACCCAGAATGGCCTCGTTCATCCGCGAAATCGGCACGATCGCGTCCGTGGCGATCCCCTGATGCCCCGGTTTCCACGCCAGCGCCGCCCAATACGCGTCATGCCGAGCCTGCCAAAGCTTGGCACGGGCCGCTGCTTCGGTAGCCCAGGCGAAACCAAGGCCGTCAAACCCGAGCGCGATCTCCTCCGCCTGACCAGCCTGTTCGGCCGCGCCGGCCGGCGTGCCGTGGAACTCGAAAAACAGCGTCGGCAGCGCGTCCAGCCCCTCCAGCTTGGAATAGGCAATGCACGCAGCCATCTGAACCTCATCCAGTAGCTCCATCCGTGCCACCGGAATTCCCATTTGCAGGATGGCGATCACCGTTTCGACGGCGTCGCGAAGCGTCCGGAACTGGCAAGTGGCGGATGACACCGCCTCCGGGATGCCATGCAGCCGAAGCTGGATTTCGGTGATGACCCCCAACGTACCCTCCGACCCCACAAACAGCCGGGTCAGGTCATAGCCGGAGGCCGACTTTCGCACCCGCCCGCCGGTCCGGATCAGTCGCCCGTCCGCCATCACCACGGTCAGTCCCATGACGTTGTCCCGCATCGTGCCATACCGCACCGCGTTGGTGCCCGAAGCACGCGTCGCCGACATCCCGCCGATCGTGCAGACCGAAGTCCCCGGGTCGACCGGAAAGAACAGCCCAAGGTCGCGCAGGTGGATGTTCAGTTGCTCCTGTGTCACGCCGGCCTCCACCCGGCAATCCATATCCGGCTGGCTGACGTCGAGCACCCGGTTCATCCGCGACAGATCCAGCGTGATGCCACCGCGGATCGGGGTCACGTGGCCTTCCAGCGATGTCCCGGCACCCCACGGCACCACGGGCACCCGTTCTGCGTGGCACAACGCCATCAGCCGGCACGCTTCGTCGGTCGTTTCGATAAACGCGACGGCATCCGGCATCACCGGCGGCTGCGTGTCCTGGCCATGCGAGTGGTGCTCGCGCAGCGCCGCGTTGGTGGTGATGCGGTCGCCCAGGAACTCGCGGGCCGCGGCGATAAGAGCTTCAACAGGCATGGAAGATTCCCGGCTGCGGATTTACCCGCAGAATTGGTCCCGAACCACTGTGCTGGCAAGCTCTTCCGAAACGCCTGGCCCCGCTCCCAGCCTCACTCCATTGCCGTTTTCGCAATTGGCCCGTCCTCCAGGCCCTGCGCATCCCGCCGCATGACGATGATCTGGGGAAGCAGGAAAACCAGCGGGACCGCCACAGCAGTCGTGACCGAGTTGGCAATTACCAGTTGGTCGAACGTGAAATGAAACTGGTCCAGCAGCTTCGACCCGAACCAGTCGGTTCCGAACAGCGCCAGGTTCCGGACACTGACCATCAATGAGAAACCCAGACCTTCACTGCCGGCCGGCGTGGCACGCACGGCAAGATCCATCAATGCCAGTTCGGCCAGCGTGTAGCCGAAGCCGTTGAGCGCCTCGATCGCCTGAGCCCGCTCCACGGACGAGTAGAAAAGATATCCCAGATTGGCGACCGTCCCCAGGATCATGCAACCGGTCAACAGCGTGCGCAGGTTAAGCCGGCGGCACAGGATGCCATAGCCGACCGCGGCCAGGACGCCGAACACGCCACCTATCAACTGCAGGAATCCCTGCGCCTGGGTGTCCATGTGGAGGTCGTTCTGCTGTTTGTAGAACACCGCGGTCGCAAACCCTGGCGCGATATAAAACAATGCCATCAGGCCGGCCGCGGCCCACATCGTCCTCGCGGTCGCGATGTTCACAAGCTGTGCACGGGCGCCGTCCAGAAGTTGGCGCGCATCCGATCGCGGCCGCTGCTCCTGCAGAAACAGCACCGTCACCGGCACCAGCAGAAACATGATCCCGCCACACGCCCCGGCGGTCCAACCAAAGGCAATGCTGGCGAGATAGCCCGCCAAAGGCCCGTTGACGATCAGGCACCCCTGTTGCACGAACTGCCGTATCGCCGTCAGCCGCCCGGAGCCGGAGATCGCCTGTGCGGTCTCCACCATGTAGCCGCCGATCACCGTGCTGGTCACCACCATGAACACATTGATGACGATCGCGACAAGCAACAGGTCGCGGTAGGTGTGTGGCGTAACAGTCAACGCGAGCCAACCTAGCGCGGCGAGTGTGGCACTGAGCAGAATGTAGTTCTTGCGGCGATTGCCGAACAGCGGGAAGGCGTCCGTGACGATACCGGCAAAGGGTTTCAGGTACCAGGCCAATCCGGCCCAGAAGAAGAACGCCGCGTTGCTGCTGCGGTCGAGATGCAACTCATTCTTCAGCAGGTTCTGCAAAGGCAGGCGTGCCAAGACCTGCGGCTGCGCCAGGGTCGTCGCGAGAATACCCGCGACGATGATGATCGCTGCGTACCTCAGCGCCCGGTCGGGCGGTCGCTCGGTGTCGGTTGATGCGGCCATTCCGGTGACAGGATCGACCGAATGAGGGACCCTGGCAACATTCCCGCGCCCGTGGTGCGATAATTGCTCCGCGATGACACCGCTATCACATTCGGAGGCCTCCATGACACCCGAAAACCAAGCCCTCGTCCGCGACTCCTTCGCCAAGGTAGCCCCCATCGCCCCACAAGCGGCGGCGCTGTTCTACGATCGGCTGTTCGTACTCGATCCGACACTCAGACCGCTGTTCAAGGGCGACATGAATGAGCAAGGTCGCAAGCTGATGGCAATGATCGGCACCGCCGTGGCGAACCTGGGCAAGTTGGAAACGATCGTCCCGGCTGTGCAGGACCTCGGTCGCCGCCACGCCACCTACGGCGTGCCGCCAGCCAGCTACGACACCGTCGCCGCCGCGCTGCTCTGGACCCTGGGGCAAGGCTTGGGCGACGCCTTCACGCCGCCGGTGCAGGCCGCCTGGACGGAAGCCTACACCATCCTGGCCACCGTGATGAAGGACGCCGCCGCATGATCGCCACCATCGACCCCAACCGCCTGTGGCAATCCATCATGGACATCGCCGAAATCGCCCCAACGCCGGAAGGTGGAAGCTGCCGGCTCGCACTGACCCCGGAAGACGCCGCCGCCCGTGCCCTTTTCCTGCGCTGGTGCCAACCGCTCGGCCTCCATCATGAGCAGGATGCAATCGGCAACATGTTCCTCCGCCGCCCCGGAACGGATGCCACCGCCCCGGCCGTCGCGTTCGGCAGCCATCTCGATACCGTTCCAACCGGCGGCCGCTTCGACGGCATCGCCGGCGTGCTGGCAGGCCTCGAGGTGATCCGCGCGCTGCACCACGCCGGCGTGCCCACCAAAGCGCCCCTCGAACTGGTCAACTGGACCAACGAGGAAGGCAGCCGCTTCCGTCCCGCCATGATGGGCAGCCGCGTCGCCGCCGGTGAACTACCGCTGGACACCGCCCTCGCGACCACCGACGACAACGGCATCTCCGTCGCCCGGGCCCTGTCCGACACCGGTCAGGCCGGAACCCTGATCCCCGCCCCGCGCGACTGGAGCGCCTGGCTGGAACTGCATATCGAGCAAGGCCCGGTCATGGAAGCGACCGGCGCCGAAATCGGCATCGTTGTCGCCACCATGCACGCCCGCTACTTCCAGCTCACAGTAACCGGCGAGCCCAGCCACGTCGGCCCGACCGAAATGAACCGCCGTCACGACAGCCTCGCCGCCGCCGCCGAGATCGTCCTCGCCGTGGAACGCATCGCGCTGGCGGCAGAACCGTTCGGCCGCGCAAGCACCAGCTGGATCGAGAACATCCCGAACGCCCGCGGCAACGTGCCCCACATTACGCGGCTCCACTGCGATGTCCGCCACAACAAGGCGGGTGAGGCCATCGCCATGGAAACATCGTTGCGCCGGACTCTATCCGACATCGCCGCCCGTCGAGGCGTTCGTATAGACGTCGATCCTTACGCCACCTTCGGTCCGATCGCCTTCGACACGAAGCTCGGCGCCCTGCTTCGAGCCAAGGCCGCCGACCGCCAGCTTCCCACCCGAGACATGATTGCCGCTGCCGGCCATGACTCCGTGCTGATGGCGCCGCTGGTGCCAAGCGCGATGCTGTTCGTCCCGAGCGTCGGGGGGATCACCCATAATCCAAAGGAATATTCGACGAAGGAACAAATCGCCCACGGCGCACAAGTCCTGCTCGATACGGTTTTGGAACTCGCAACGGCTTGATCCGAAACGGCGCAAGACACGGGCCCGGCCATGACGGTCGGATGCGGCCGAGGCAACGCCAGGCGCGGCTGCGGCCGACGCGCACAGGGCTCAGGCCGCGCCGAACGTTTCGGTAGCGGCCGGCATGGTACCGGGCGCCCCGATCGCTAGTGTCCTGCCCCCGAAGTCCGTCGCATCTTGCGGCGCACGC
>JAQGHW010000730.1 GCA_028291505.1 Rhodopila sp.
GGCAAAGGTGCTTCCCCGTGCGCCGCTGCCGGCGAACGCCCGGATTCGGCCGGCAGCATGACCAATTCAACAGCTGCGGCGATATCACCGCTCGGCGTCCGGCGATCATGCACCAGCAGCAGGACCAGCAGAGCCGCCGCATGCAACGCGATGGACACCCCGAAGCCGCGCCGGGACATCCCCGGGACGACCCGTGACCCACCCGCCTTGACGCGATCCGATTGGCTCACAAGGCTTCCCACCATGCCGGTGCCAACCTGTCAAAACAGAACGGTCGATAGAGGGCATGCCGATACCGCCCAAGCGGCCGACAAGTCAATCCAGGCCGAGGCACCGCCACGGCAATCGCATTTGGAACTACCGTCCACCGAACCGAAACTGGCGCGGAGCTACCAGCCGGTCGGCGAATCCGGGTTTGACGACAGTCGAAACGCCAGGTCGGCAGGCTTTCAACGGGACCGACCCGTTGCCGGCCCCCCGATCCGACCGCCACCACTGATCGGCTCCACACCACATGAGAATCGCCTCGCGGCGACCACCCAAACAAAAAAACGGCGGTGCTTGTGGCACCGCCGAAGTTTAGGGAGGAAACGTCCAAGAAAGCAGTGCGCCGAAGCGCGTCTGCAGGCCTTAGAATGCCCTTCGCAGGTGCAGCATGCAAGCCCTAATTTGCTGCGCCGCAGCATTTTTTTTCGCTCCCCGGAGAGTGTTGCCTTCCAGCCACAATGCCTCCCCAGACCACCCGGGATCCACCCACCCGGGATCCACCCACGCGCCGCCCTTGCTTTCGATGTCGATATGGTCCACCGTGCCCCGATCGCGAGTGACGTTGTGTCTTTCCCGCTCCGTCTTCGAAAATAGATGCTGTCCCGCACACCCAAGTGGAGAACGATGACCAGGCCCCGGCCGCCGAAACGACACGCCCCCAACGCGCTCTCCGGCGCCCGCGTCGGCCTGAAATTGCTGCCCATCATCGTTCTCTTTTCCGCGACCATCCCCGGTGTCAGCCTCGAGGCTCCGGCCCCGTCCGGCCCCGTCATCCAGGATCTGTCCGTCGAAACCAGGGACGGACTGCTGACCGCGACGTTCGCGGAACCGACGGACGACACGGCGCTCAAGGCCGCGGCGCCGTACCTGATCGCGAAGGGCATCCAAGCCGTCAACCTGCGCGGCGCCCCGGTTCAGGATATGGCGCCCCTCGCGAAACTGACCGGCCTCAAGACCCTGGATATCAGCGGCACCCGGGTGCGGGATCTGACGCCGCTCGCCGGCCTCACCGGCCTCGCATCCCTCAATCTGCAATTCCTGCGCATCAGCGATCTAACCCCGCTGGCACGCCTGGCCAATCTTCGAACCCTCAACATCGGCGGCACCGAGGTCCGAGACCTGACGCCGCTCGCCGGCCTCACCGAACTGCGGGAATTGTCGGCTGCCGTCACCAAAGTCCGGGACCTCAGGCCGATCGCCTCCCTCGGCGAACTCACCTGGCTGAACCTCGGCAGCACCCGGGTCGACGACCTCCGGCCACTCGCCGGCATGACCAACCTGCGTTTCCTCAGCCTTAACGGCGCGCCGGTGGACGACGTTCAGCCGCTGCTGCATCTGGTTTATCTGCAGACCCTCGACCTCGGCGGCACCCGGGTGAGCGACATCGGCCCACTCGCGGGCCTGCACGACCTGCGTTCGCTGGATCTCGAAGGCACCCTCGTCGCCGATGTCACCCCCCTGGCGGGACTGACCGCCTTACGGTCGATCGCCCTCGGCGGATCGCACGTGCGCGACATCACACCCCTGGCGCATCTCCCGATCGTCCCCGCGGCTCAGCCGAACCACACCGGCGCGGATCCCGTGCTCGTCTGGAACGATCTCACCAACCGCGCCATCCAGGCAACCACGACCGACGCCTTCGAGGCATCCCGCGCCCTGGCGATGGAGAGCATCGCCGTCTTCGACACCATCAAATCGATCGATGGCACGCCGGCCTTCCTCGTGCGTCTGGCCGCCCCGCGCGGCATATCGGTCGACGTCGCGGTCGCCGCGGCGGCACATACCGTACTGAACCATCTGTTCCCAACCCGGCACACGGTCCTCGACGGCGCATTGGCGGCAGCAATCGTCCATGAACCCGCCGGACCCGAACTCGCCGGGGCGATAGCCTTTGGAGACGCCGTCGCCAATGCCGTCATCATGCTGCGCGACGGCGACGGATCGATGGCCACCGCGGACACCAGCCACACCGGCACCGCACCAGGCGAGTGGCGCCCAACGCCGCCGAACTTTCAGCCGCCCGCACACCTGCGCTGGGCGACGATGCACCCCTTTGCCTTGACCCGGCCCGACCAGTTCCGCCCCGCCGGCCCGCCAGCACCGGGCACCAGCGCGTTCAGCCAGGCCCGCGCACAGGTGGCCTCCCTGGGCCACGCCCGATCAACCGTCCGGACCACCGAGCAAACCGAGATCGCCCACTACTGGAGCGACGCCATCGGCACCTATGCCCCAGCCGGCCACTGGAATGCGATCGCAGCCAATTTCGTCGCACCCTTGCGGCTCGGCGTGGCAGTCGAGGCGGAGCTCTTCACCGAACTCAACGTAGCGATGGCCGATGCCGGAATTGCGATGTCGGATGCGAAATACACCTACTGGTTCTGGCGGCCGATCACCGCGATCCGCTCCGGCGACGACGCCATACCGCCGATCCCGGACTGGACTCCGCTGCTGGAAACGCCGAACCATCCCAGCTACATATCGGGACATTCCACCTTCAGCGGAGCGGCCGCGACAGTACTGACCGACTGGTTCGGCACCCGTCCATTCACCTTCTCCAGCGCCAGCCTGCCCGGCGTGACGAGGCACTTCACCAGCTTCCAGCAGGCCGCGGAAGAGGCAGCGACAAGCCGAGTGTACGGCGGCATTCATTACCCCTTCGACAACGCGGATGGCCTGGCCACTGGACGCTCGGTCGGTGCCTGGACGATGGCGGTGTTCGAACGGATCTCCGAAGATCGGGGGCCGGTCATCATGATGATGGATCAATCGATGCCGGTGGCGAACATGGATCCCCATGCCGTGGTGGGCTGCGCGCTGGACAACCTGTCGCCCGTGGCGGCGGTGACCGTGCGGCTGGACGGCGGGCCGCCTTTCAGCGTCGCCGTCAATGATCAGGGCCTGTTCGCCCTGCCGCCGGAGCGCCTCGGCGCGTCCGGACGCCATGCCGCCGTATTGACCGCGACCAGCGTAACCGGCCGCAGCAGCACCGTGCAGGCACAAATCGAGTGATCGTCCTCCCCCAATCTTCACGGCACGGCCCGTCCCGACTGCATGCTCACATCTGACCGCGCCCGCGCTTTCCCATGTTCGCCGGCCAGCGCGTAACGCGGAGAACCCGGTGTCCATCGGCGCTTTCATGCGCATCTTGGCCTAGGGACGCGACCCCTCCGTCATGGCGCCCCCTGCCCCAAAGATCGGATCGCGCGAAGCGCCATTTCTTCGTTCTCCGCGAACTCCGGGAACTCCGCGCGCTCAGTGTAAACCTGCTTGCTGGCTTGCTTGCTCGCGGAAAAGCAGGCATCCATCTCAATGACCGTCCCAGTCAGCGGCCCCCAATCGTCATGGCACCGCTTGTCCGGGCCACCTGTCGCGGCACCGGTCCAACACGCTGCCCATGCAGTTCCAACTCCGAACCGTTTGACGGGCAACGTTTTATCTGATTGAAGCGGCAAAGATGTTATCCCACAGCCGCGTCGCGGAGACGACCAGGCGAGGAACAATACCCCAAGGAAACAATATCCATGGCGATCCAGCCCCATCCGGAACCGAGACGGCACTGGCTCCGTATCCTTTTCGTCCTTCCCTTCATCGCGATGTTGTGGGTCTCTTCCTATAACAGACTGACACCGGAACTGTTCGGCTTCCCGTTCTTCTATTGGTACCAGCTCCTGTGGGTGGTCATCTCCGCGGCCCTGGCCGGTATCGTCTACAAAGTTGAAAACTAGGAGCCGTCGATGAACTGGCCCGCACTAACTGTCTTCGTCGTACTGTTCATCTTCGTCACTGTCCTGGGCTTCTGGGCAGCACGTTGGCGCGCCGGAGACCTGACCCAACTGCATGAGTGGGGCCTCGGCGGCCGCCGGTTCGGCACCTTCGTCACCTGGTTCCTGCTCGGCGGAGACCTGTACACCGCCTACACCTTCATCGCCGTCCCAGCCTTGGTCTACGGCGCCGGAGCGCTCGGATTCTTCGCCGTCCCCTACACGATCCTCATCTACCCGCTGCTCTACATGATCTTCCCCCGGCTATGGACGCTGGCCCACAAGCACGGCTACGTCACATCCTCCGATGTCGTTCTCGGCCGCTACGGCAACAAATGGCTCGCACTCGCCGTCGGCGTGACCGGCATCGTCGCGACCATGCCTTACATCGCGCTCCAGTTGGTCGGCATGCAGGTGGTCATCGGCGCCATGGGCATCGCCGGCGACGGCCTGATCGGCGACCTGCCCCTCATCATCGCCTTCGTCATTCTCGCAGCATTCACCTACACCTCCGGTCTGCGAGCACCCGCGATGATCGCGGTGGTAAAGGACATGCTGATCTACCTCGTGGTCATCGCGGTCACCGTCTTCGTCCCGCTCAAGCTGGGCGGCTTCGGACCTATCTTCTCCGCCGTTCCCGCAGCGAAACTGACATTGGCGGCGCCGGTAGGCGATTCCTACGGCCTCTACAGCACCTATGCGACCCTGGCGCTCGGATCCGCCCTCGCGCTGTTCCTGTACCCCCATTCGCTGACCGCCATCCTGAGCAGTTCCAGTCCGGGCGCGATCCGGCGCAATGCCGCGCTGCTGCCGGCCTATTCCATGGTGCTCGGCCTGCTGGCGCTGCTTGGCTTCATGGCCGTGGCGCTGCATGTCGGCACCGATCCGGCGTTCGCCGACGGCTTCAAGCGATACGGCAACAACTTCGCCGTGCCCGCCCTGATCCTCGCGGTATTCCCCGCCTGGTTCGCCGGCGTGGCCTTCGCCGCGATCGCCATCGGCGCCCTGGTGCCGTCCGCGATTATGTCGATCGCCTGTGCCAACATCGTCAGCCGCACCATCTACCGCGGATTCCTCGCCCCCCAAGCAACCAGCGCCCAGGAGTCCGCGGTGGCAAAGATCGCCTCCCTGGTCGTGAAGCTCGGTGCGCTGGTGTTCATCATCTTCGTGCCGGTGCCATACGCGCTGCAGTTCCAGTTGCTCGGCGGCCTATGGATGATTCAGGTGCTGCCATCGGTGATCATGGGCCTTTACTTCCGAATGCTGAACGGCTGGGCATTACTCGCCGGCTGGGCCGTCGGCACCTGTCTGGGAACCTGGATGGCGTCCACCACATCGTTCAAGGCCGCCGTCTTCACCCTGTCGTTCATGGGCATCAGCTTCCCGGGCTACATCGCCTTGTGGGCGCTCGCCGCCAACATCGTCGTCTCCGTCGTGCTCTCACTCGTGCTGAAGCCATTCGTCGCCGCAGCGCCCGTGTTGGCCGACTAGTACCTCTCCACGGGCGTTTTGACCGGTTGGCATTCGGACCCATGATCTGCTTTCTGCCGCAACCGGTTCAGACCCAAAGCCGACATTGCAGGGTAGAATCCGAATGGCCAGCGTTGGCCGAGAGCGGCTGGTCCGCTATGGAATGAAAAGACGCGGATAGCGGACATTTGGCTTAGGAACCGCCTGCGCGGCAAGAAGCCATCGAAATCAGAAGAAAAGGTTGAGCCTGACCGATGTTTTTAGAGTTTCGGTCATATCTTTTGAAAGCCGCAACCTATTGATAACATTGGTTCGAACTCAGCTTGCATAGCTCTTGAATTTCGCACCACCGGATGCATGCATCATGAAACAGAAACTACCAAATCCTCCCGGAGATTCAGAAGGTCAGGCGGGAGTGGAGGCGCTTCGCGCTGCTTTGAACTGTTGAGCGCTTCCCGCGACGCGTCCGACGCAGAAGCGGGCAGTCTCCGTCTCATGCCTGATCCGTCCCGGACTTACGCCTTGGCGGCGTTCTGTGCAGCCTCGAATACATCGCGTGCGGACGTCGTACCCGCTACGTGCTCCGTACCCTCGGCTCCGAGGTCCATCCATCCTGCATTCACGGCTTCAAACATTGCTTCGGCAGGTCCGGTGTGGCCCTTCGGGATGCCGAATTGCTCGAACGCTTCGGCCCACCCTGCACGCGGGACTGCCAAGGCTTTCACGTCGAGATTAAGGACTTCTCCCATTTGCTCGGCGACTTCATCCGCGCTGACCCTCGAACCAAGCTCGACGACGCGCTGCCCTGACCAGGCTGGACCGCTCAAAAGGGTTGCGAGCTCCGCGCCGATGTCGTTCGTCGCGACCATGGTCGATTTCCGGTTTGTCGGATTGTAGTAGACCGGTAGTGTTCCGCCCTGGGCGACCTGCAAGCCGTAGAGGAAGTTTTCGAAGAA
>JAQGHW010000734.1 GCA_028291505.1 Rhodopila sp.
ATATCCTTGTCTGTGCCAGCGACGACGACACGATCCAGGTCATCGATCGGGCAACGTTGCAGATCGTCGGCAACCTTCCATCGGGCCCGGACCCGGAGACGTTCGCGCTGCACGACTCCGGCAATCCCCTGTATGTGTCGAACGAAAACGACAACATGGTCACGGTGATCGACGTGCCGACACGCACCGTGATCGCGCAGATCCCGACCGGGGTGGAACCAGAGGGCATGGCGGTCAGCCCCGATGGTCAGACCATCGTCAACACCTCCGAAACAACCAACATGGCGCATTTCATCGACTACGCGACCCGCAAGGTGGTGGCGAGCGTCCTGGTCGATGCCCGCCCGCGTATCGCGCAGTTCAAGCATGACGGGTCGGAACTCTGGGTTTCTTCAGAACTTGGCGGCACGGTCAGCGTGGTCGACCCGGCCAGGCACGCGGTGAAGTCGAAGATCAATTTCGACATCCAGGGGCTGCGCGCGGAGTCGATCCAGCCGGTCGGCATCCGCTTCACCAAGGACGATGCGATCGCCTTCGTGGCACTCGGGCCGGCCAACCGCGTCGCAGTGGTCGATACCAAGACGTTGCAGGTGCAGAAGTACCTGCTGGTCGGCCAGCGCGTGTGGCAGATGGCGTTTACCCCGGACGGCAAATACCTGCTGACCACCAATGGGCTTTCGAATGACATTTCGGTGATCGACGTGGCGGCGCTGAAGGTGATCAAGTCCATCCAGGTGGGACGGCTGCCATGGGGCGTCGCGGTGGCGGCCCAATGATCGCCCCGGCCCTGTCCGTCGCCGGCGTCAGCCACGCCTATGGTACCCGCAAGGCCCTCGACGACGTTACGCTGACGGTGGAGCAGGGGCAGTTCACCGCCCTGCTTGGCCTCAATGGCGCGGGCAAGACGACACTGCTGTCGCTGGTCACCCGGCTGTTCGATACCAGGACGGGAAGTATCAGTGTCCTCGGCAATCGGATCGACCGGGACCCGGGGGCGGCACTGCGCCAGCTTGGCGTGGTGTTTCAGGCCCGCACGCTCGATCTCGATCTGTCGGTGAAGGACAATCTGCTGTTCCATGCGGCCCTGCACGGGATCGGCGGACGGGAAGCGCGTCAGCGCATGTTGCAGGTGCTGGAGGATGTCTCGCTGGCAAACCGAAAAGGCGACAAGGCCCGCCTGCTGTCCGGCGGTCAGATGCGCCGGGTAGAGATCGCTCGGGCACTATTGCACCGGCCCCGGCTGCTGGTGCTGGACGAACCGACCGTCGGCCTCGATGTCGAGTCGAAGCTGGCGATCGTGACCCACGTTCGGACACTGGTGCGACAGCACGGCGTGGCGGTGCTGTGGACCACGCATCTGCTGGACGAGATCGAACCGTCTGACAATGTCGTGATCCTGCATCAGGGCAAGCGCATGGCGGCCGGGCTTCTGTCGGATGTCGTGGCGCAGACCGGTGCGAACAGTCTGCGCGGCGCGTTCGCGTCGCTGACCGGTTCGCGCGACGCGCCAGCATGACCGATGTTGTGGTCGAACCGGTCCTGCGGCAGGGCTTCACCGTTGGCCAATACCTGATCTGCCTGCGCGGCATCATGTGGCGCGAGGCCCTGCGGTTCGTGCATCAACGCGAACGCTTCGTTTCGGCGCTGGTGCGGCCGCTGGTCTGGCTGTTCATCTTCGCGGCCGGCTTCCGCCAGATCCTCGGCGTTTCGATCATTCCGCCATACGAGACCTACGTGCTGTACGAGGTCTACGTCACCCCGGGCCTGATCGCGATGATCCAATTGTTCAACGGCATGCAATCGTCGCTGTCCATGGTCTACGACCGCGAGATGGGCAACATGCGCATGTTGTTGGTCAGCCCGTTCCCGCGCTGGTTCCTGCTGGTTTCCAAGTTGCTGGCGAGCACCGCGGTTTCCATCCTGCAGGTCGCCGCGTTCCTGGTGGTTGCCACACTGTGGGGTGTCGATCTGCCGCCCTGGTCGTTCCTTACCGTGTTCCCGGCCCTGATCCTGTGCGGACTGATGCTCGGTGCCCTGGGAATGCTGCTGTCGTCGGTCATCAAGCAGCTCGAGAACTTCGCCGGTGTAATGAATTTTGTCATATTCCCGATGTTCTTCGCATCCTCGGCACTTTACCCGCTGTGGCTCGTGCAGCAATCCAGCCCGGTGGTCTATTTCATCTGCCGCATCAATCCGTTCACATATGGAATCGAGCTGATTCGTTTCAGCCTCTACGGCAAGCTCGATCCCGTCGCGCTGGCGGTCGTCGTCGTGGTGACGACCGTCTTCACCATCGGCGCGATCGTCGCCTATGACCCCGCCAGGGGCCTGCTGGTGCGCCGTGGCGGGGGGCCAGGATGAAACTGGCCGCGATGACAATCGCCATCTTGGCCAGCGGCGGCGCGATGGCCGCCGCCGAACCACGCACCATCGATCCGGACTGGCCGTGTCAGCAGGTCAAGGTCGGCGAGTTGTCGATCGCGTCGTTCTGGAACGGCCCGCCAGTCGACCCCGCGACCGCCGACTGGCGGCAGGATGCAGCCGTCGCCGCCCTGGTCGGGACCATCACCCAGCGACGGCTGCCGATGGATCAGGCGGCGCAACGTATCGCCGATTTCGCCAAGGCAGCGGACAAGGACAAGCCCCGCGAACTGCGCCTGGTGTTCGCGGGCGTCTTCGACGTGCTGAACCGGGAGCGCGAGACGGTGCTAAACGGACTCGATCGTTTCGGCCAACGCCAGAAGGCGCTGGCGGCCACCCTGCGCCAGGAGGCGGAGGATCTCCGCACCATCCAGTCCAACGGTTCGGCGGACGCCGCGAAGGTCAGCGAGTTGACGGAACATGTGCTGTGGGATCAGCAGTTTTTCGAAACCCGGCGGCAGTCGCTACGTTACGCCTGCGATGTTCCGACAGCGATCGAGCAGCGGCTGTACGGGTTGGCGAAAGCCATCCAGGACAATCTCGATTGAAACCTATTGCGCCGGCCGCGGCATCGGATCGCGGAGTTCCAGTGGCAGATCGTGCGCCGCCCACCCATCCGTCCCATCCGCGTACCAGTCAACCCGCGTATAGCCGAGCGAAGCCGCATGCTTCGCCGCATTCCACGACATCCAACAGGCGGCGAGGCAATAGAACACCAGATGCCGGCTTGGATCGTTCCGCGTCGCGTCTCGCAGATTGGTCTCAAAGTACGCTTCGATAACAGCCGGTAACTCGCCGTAACCGGTGTCGGGCAGCCAGATACTGTTCGGGATGTCGTAGCGGGGTTTTGGATGCCAGATCGTCCCCTGGGGCAGCCCCGCCGGTTGCGGTGGTTGCGGTAATGTATCGACAAACACCGCGCCATGCCCCCGCCACACCTCCGCCGCCTGCTCGGTCGTCAGCGCGGCTTTGCCATTGACCGTCGCGGGCACCGCCGAACGGTAGTCGCTGGTACGGTAACCCGCCGGTTCGGGCGGCGTCGCGGCCTCCGAAGATCCTCCCGACAGCAGCACGCACAGAAGCACCAGCCGAACCGCGATCCTCATTGGACGATCGCCTTTCCCTCCTCGTCAACGATGGGAACGCCGTACTCGATGAGCAGCTTGTTGATTGCAACCTGGTTTTCGCCGATCAACCGGTTCAACGTGCGCTTCCAATCCTGATCGCTACGCCGAACCCCCATCGAGATGCGGAAATCCATCGGCGCGCCATGTTCGTGCACCAACGGTATGACCGTCAGCGGGGTCGTGGCGTGCTTGGCATAATAACCGCCGATCGGCCCCCAAAGCACGCCTGCGTCGATCGTTCCAGCAACGATCTCGTCGATCATCGCCTTGGAGGGCGCGTCATATCGCGTATCCACCATGAGCGGAAATGGCTTGGCATCGCCGATCAATCCATTATTGGCCATGATCGTTGCCGGCGGCGTACCGGCGATCAGGCCGATATGCTTGCCTTTCAGGCGTGGATCGCCCAACGACCCGACATCATCCAGACCGCCACCGGATCGAACGATCAGGGCATAGAACGCGTGGTAGTACGGGTTGGTGGTCTGCACCAGGTCGTCGCCCTGAGCATCACCCATGACGACGTCGCATTTCATCGCGTCGAGTGTGTTACGTACGAAACCAATCGCGCGCGGATAATACGTGTAGGATACGGTCTTACCCAGTTTCTCGGCGAACAACTCCGCCAGCTTGTCTTCGAAGCCTTCATGGGCTTCGTCCGAAAACGGCATGCTCCGCGGATCGGCGCACACGCGCAGCACTTTCGGATCGACCAGTTCCACCGCACCGCCAAGTCCGGCCGGCTGGCCATGCGCCCGAACCGCCAGCATACCAAGGACGCCGGCCAGCAGCGCAACCCAACGGCCTCTGACAACCATACCGTTCATCCGTATCAACCCATGCAGCTATCTTCGGCCTTGGTGAATGCGTCGGTTTTTGGTTCGTGCTCAGCCGGGCGTCCGCGACCGATCGCCCCGGTAGACCGGCCACGCAGATACACGTAGATCGCATCGATAAAGCACATGACATTCTTGTTTTCGCCCAGCGCCGGCATAACCAGTTGCTGCGATTCGGAGACGTCCTTCTTGCCGCCCGCGACGATGGCCATGACTTCACTGTAGTCGAGGTTCTTCAGCGAATCGACCAGCGACGGCGCGTAGGTAGACCCCAGCCCGTCGGGTCCATGGCATTGCAGGCAATTCGCCGAATAGCGAACGAAGCCGATATAGCTGTAGAAATCCACCTTGCCGTCGCTTCCCACCTTGTAGGTCGGGTTGCCGTCCTTATCGGCGTATTTGCCGTCTTCTGAGCTCACCGCGGCTGGATCCCCGGGTTTTTCGGCGCGCACAAGGCCGGCCGTCAGACATGTCAACATACAGGCAACAATGAAAATGCGGGCGCATTTGGTCACACCGATCATCCTTGATGGTCGTGTAATAGGAAGGGTCGGCACCCGGTTCACCGCCGCGGCGCCGACCCTATGCTCTAACAGTCCAGACCGACGTCAGTTCTGCGGCAGCGCGAATACGGTCAATGCTCCACCGAGCGAGGTGTATTGATTGAGTGCTGCATAACCGCCGACCGCGCCGAGACCCGCATGTGGGTCAGTCAGCCCGGCGGCGAGACCGATACCGGCCCAGCCACCAACACCCGACAGGACCGCCACGTACTGGTGTCCGCCGTGCTCGTAGGTCATTACGTTACCGATGATACCAGACGGGGTCTTGAACTTGTAGAGGAGCTTGCCCGTCTTCGCGTCCACCGCCTTCAGGTAGCCTTCCAGGGTGCCGTAGAACACCACGTTGCCTGCCGTGGCCAGGGCGCCCGACCATACCGAGAATTGCTCCGGCAGCGACCAGACGATCTTACCTTTGGTCGCATCCCAGGCAATGAAGTTGCCCATGTTGGTCTCGCCCTTCGGCGGATACATCGACAGTGTCGCGCCGACATAGGGCTGGCCGGCGGTGTAGGAGACGCGGAACGGCTCGTAGTCCATGCACACATGGTTGGTCGGGACATAGAACAGGCCGGTCCGCGGCGAGAAAGCAGACGGTTGCTCGTCTTTCGTGCCCAACGCCGCCGGGCAGATGTTCGTGCTGTTGGTGTCCTCGCCGTTATGCTCCGTCGAGTATTGCGGAAGCACCTGAGGCCGGCCGTAGGTCGCACTCTTGGGATCCATGTCGACCTTCGATGCCCAGTTCACCGCCGGATCGTATTTCTGTGCGACCAGCAATTCGCCGGTGTCGCGATCGAGCGTGTAGCCAAACCCGTTACGGTCGAAATGCACCAGAAGGTGGCGCGGCTTGCCGTCGAACTCCTGATCGGTCAGCACCATCTCGTTGACGCCGTCATAATCCCATTCGTCGTGCGGCGTCATCTGATAGACCCATTTGACCGAACCGGTGTCGGCATCGCGCGCCCAGATGGTCATCGAGTATTTGTTGTCGCCCGGACGTTGCTTCGGGTTCCAGGTGGATGGATTACCCGAACCGTAGAAAATCAGGTTGGTCTTGGGGTCGTAGGATTTCCAGCCCCAGGTGTCGCCGCCGCCGATCTTCCACTGGTCGCCCTGCCACGTCGCGGTGCTTGAATCCGCGGCGACCGGCTTGCCCAGGTTCATGGTCTTGCCGGGTTGGATCAGCGTGTCGCTGTCCGGTCCCATCGACCAGCCGCGCCAGACCTGCTTGCCGTCCGCCACGCTGTAGGCGGCGAACCAGCCGCGCACGCCGAACTCACCGCCGGACACGCCAACATAGACCTTGTCCTTGACGACAAGCGGCGCGTCGGTGCCGGTCGCGCCCTTCGCGGGATCGTCGGTCTTGACGGTCCACGCGACCTTGCCGGTTTTCGCGTCCAGCGCGACCAGTGTGGTGTCAGCCTGATGCAGGAAAATCTTGCCGTCGCCGTACGCTACGCCGCGATTGACCGTGTCGCAGCACATGACAGGGATGACGTTGGGATCTTGTTTCGGCTCATACTTCCACAGAATCTTGCCGTCGTGATCCAGGTCGAGGGCGAACACCGTGTTCGGAAACGGCGCGTGCACATACATGACGTTCCCGATGACGAGGGGCGCGCCCTCATGCCCGCGCAGCACGCCGGTCGAGAACGTCCAGGCGACCTGCAGCTTGCCAACATTCTGATCGGTGATCTGGTTGAGGGTGGAGAAGCGCTGACTGTTCATACTTCCGGCCGGGGTCGACCAGTCCTTTCCAGCGGCGTCCGATGATGTGGCGCCTTGCGCCATAACCCCAGGCGCCAACAGGACGGATGCCGACAGGACGGATGACAGAAGCGCCCCCGTCATCAGCAGCCCGCTCAGAGACGTTCTTTTCATCTTATTTTTCCCTTCGTCATTTAGCGACCGACCGACGAGGACAGGAACTTTCTGTCACGCCGATCAAGCGATCCGACCAGGAAGAGATCTCCGACAGCGTGTCACGGCAGCACCGGCACGAAGGGTGAGGGCCAGGGTCGCCCGGCACGCCTTCATGTTTGGGCACTGCCTCCGAGGTTTTACCTGTCCTCCCCATCTACAGGTAGCCTAGAAGTCGGTCGGACCAGACCTTAAAGCGGTCGTGGCGGCGCAGCAACTGCTTTGTTTGTTTGTGCAATGCACCATCGACCAACTGATCCCCGAATGATGCGGCGCAACAAAGTCGACATAGATTGAAACGAATAGCCGTCCTGTCCAAGCCGAACGGTCTCCTCACGTGGTGCACATCGTGCTATCGCCAATCCGCGTAGCGGCATCGCATCGTCATGCCGCAGTTCATGAGCCGCCGTTTATGAAAGGTACGCTGTTGCGACGCAGGGGCGTAGCGCTTCTCGCAGGTGCGGTCTGGATCTTCTTTGCCGCCGGACCAGGCGGAAGCGATCCGGTCAACGCGCAAGCCGCAGCCTTCACGATCCAGCAGATCGCCGACGGCGACTACGCTCATTTCGGACAGGTCGCGATGACGACGATCGACAACGCCGGTGATATCGCGAACATCGGTATCGTCGTGGGTCGCGACGCCGTGGCGATCATCGACACCGGCGGCAGTGTCGCCGAGGGGCAGGCGTTGCGCGCCGCCATACGGACAGTCACCGACAAGCCGGTGCGTTATGTGATCAACACCCACGAACATCCGGATCATATCTTCGGCAATGCCGCGTTCGCCTCGCCGGGCGTGACCTTCGTGGGACACCGCAACCTGCCGGCGTCGATCCGCGCGCATGGTCCGTTCTACCTGCATTCGTTTCGCGATGCGTTAGGTGCCGACGCCATCGCCCGGGTCCGGCTGATCCCGCCGACCCTGTTGGTGGATACCACGATGACCCTCGACCTCGGCGAGCGGACGCTGTTGCTCACCGCCTGGCACCCGGCGGCCCACACCGATTGCGACCTCACGGTCCTCGATGAGCAAACACATATGCTGTTTTCCGGCGATCTGGTGTTTCTCGATCACATTCCAGTCATTGATGGCAGTCTGAAGGGCTGGCTGGATGTTCTGCCCAGCCTCGCCGCGTTGCCGGCACAGCGCGTGCTGCCAGGTCACGGGCGGCGGGTCGCGCCCTGGCCCGCCGCAGTGGACGACGAACGACGCTATTTGCTCGCGGTCCAGGCCGATGCGCGCGGGTTCATCGCCGCCGGCACGCCGCTGGCGCAGGCAGTGCCGCGCATCGCCCAGTCGGAGCGCGGGCGCTGGCAGTTGTTCGACGACTATAATCCGCGCAACGCCACCGCGGCATTCAGCGAATTGGAATGGGAATGAAAACTGTCGCTACGGTACCGCGGAGACTATAAAGCCCGGAAGGAGGCAATATGCGGACGATCCAAGGAGACCCCCCGTCGAATGGCTCCAGGCCGGCCGGAAGACGGATGTTCCTCGGCGCGCTGGCAGGTGCGCTGGCGGTTTCACCACGCCTGCGGGCGGAAACCCCGTCCGCCCAGGACCCATGGCCAGCCCTCGCCCCCCAGATCTTCCCCGGCCAGGTTCTGCGCGACGGCTCGGCATTGCTGACGATCGAGGCTCCGTACCGTGCCGAGGATGCCGCCGTCGTTCCGATCGCCCTACGCACGACCTTCCCCGCGCTCGACCCAAGGCGGGCCCGCAAGATCACGCTGGTGATCGACGCCAATCCCTCGCCCGTGGCAGCCGTCTTCACGATCGAACCGGAATCGGGGATCGACCATATCGCCACCCGTGTGCGTGTCGATGACTATACCAACGTGCACGCCGTGGCCGAACTGACCGACGGCAACCTGTATGCCGTCACGCGCTACGTGAAGGCGTCCGGCGGGTGTTCCGCGCCGGCACTGAAACAGACGGCCGACAGTATACCACTCGGCACGCTGCGCTTCCGGGAGTTTCAGGCCACCGAACCGGGGGCCGATCCTGACCGGCGTGAAGCCCAAGTGATGGTGCGCCATCCGAACTATTCTGGGATGCAGATGGATCAGATTTCGCGCCTCTACATTCCCGCCGACTTCGTGGAAGTGTTGCGGATCTGGCAGGGCGATCAGCTGTTGCTCACGGTCGAAGGCGGGATATCGATCTCCGAGAACCCGGCATTCCGGTTCAGTTTCAAGCCGAACGAAGCCAAGACCTTTCGCGTCGAGGGCGGCGACAGCGAGGGCAAGCGCTTCAGCGGATCGTTCCCCGCCCAATCCGCCGCGTGACGGCATCCGGCGTCAGAAACAACTGACGTCGGCCTCCGCCTGGGCTTCCTGAAGCTGTTGAAGCATGGCGTTGCTTACCGGGATGCGGAACTCCTGCGCCAGGTATCCGCCGCCTTCGTGCCGCATGCGCAGGATCGTTTCTGCCTTCTCATAAGCATCGTACGGCACTGCCGCCGCGATGGTATCAATCGCGCAGGAGCAGCGATTCAAGGCCTCCTGCGTCTGGCCGTTCGTTGCCATGCAAGCGAACACGTACTCCGCCCGCGCCGCCGTCGGGTAGTCATCCACGCCGGCCGCGACCTCCTGGCCAAACGCGCCCGCCGTATGCACGACAAAACCCATCACCGCCACGTTCGTCGCCAGCGCCCCGGCGCGTATTTTCACGATCGTTCCCTCCGCGAGCCTGCCCCGATCTTAACAATTCCAAGTTAGAGCAGATCCACGATGACGGACAACCTGCGCCTCGCCGGTGTCCGCAATGACCAAGCCACGCCGCGACCTCTCCTCCAAAAACACGAGCCACCAGACCCGCGGCGCCCCTTGCATTTCCGCGCGTCCCGCCTGACAGATGGAACTCCGGGAGGAACGAACTTGGCGGAACACCACACCAAAGCCGTGCCCACTGCGACGCGGCGGATGATGATCGCCACGGCATCTGCCTACGTGGGCCTCCAGCCGGCGCGCGCCGTCCCGGCATCGCCCGAGGTGCGCCTCGGCATCCTGCAGTTCGGCACCGTCCAATGGGTGGCGGATGTCATCCGCCGCCATTCGCTGGACAGCAGGCACGGCTTCACATTGAACCCGGTCACACTCGCCAATACCGAGGCCGGCCGCATATCGCTGATGGCGGGCGGCAGCGATGTCGTGGTTTCCGACTGGCCGTTCGTCGCGGTGCAGCGAACCGCCGGCACCAAATTGTGTTTCGCGCCGTTCTCAAGTTCGTCCGGCGGCATCATGACTGCCCAGCAATCACCCATCGGCGGCCTGGCGGATCTGCGCGGACGAAAACTCGGCGTCGTCGGGGGCCCCGTCGACAAATCGTGGCTCATCGTCCAGGCGGCCGGACGTGCCACCCAGAACATCGATCTCGCCGCCACGGCGGAGGTGGTTTTCGGCGCACCGCCGCTACTCGGCGCCAAGCTCCGTCAGGGTGAGCTTGACGCCGTCCTGACCTACTGGAACTTCGCGGCCGAACTGGAATCCGCCGGCTTCCGGCAGGCCATCTCGGTCGCGCAATGCGCCACGGCGCTGGGCATCTCGCCGCGCATGAGTCTGGTCGGATTCGTGTTCCACGAAGACTGGGCAAACGCCAACCGTGCCGCCATTGACGGCTTCCTCGCCGCGGTCGGCGACGCCGAACGGCTGCTGGGCCGATCGGACAACGCCCCATCGGATGACGCCCCATCGGATGACGAATGGCTGGCCATCCGCCCGCTGATGAACGCCGGCAGCGACGCGCTGTTCGCACGCCTGCGGGACCGCTTCCGCGAGGGCGTCACGCATGAGGACACCGCCGGCCAGGTCAAAGCCGCCGAAAGGATGTTCGCGGTCCTGCACGACGCCGGCGGATTGCGCGCCACCGGCGGCATCGACACGCTGCCGCCGGGGATCTTCTGGCCCATCAAGAATGAGGCGAGCTGACAACTGGCGCCGCGTTTGTTCTCCCCCCGGCTGTTCTCGCTAATCGGCTTCATCGCGCTGTGGTGGATCGCCTCGCAGGTCGCCGCCTCACGCACGTTGTTGCCGCCGCCACAGGCCGTGCTGGCCTTCGTCGGGCGTGAATGCATCAACGGTGACCTGCCCAGGGCCTTCGCAGCCACCTTGTCGCGTGTCGCTGTGGCTTTCGCACTGGCCATGACCGGCGGCAGCCTCGTCGGCTACGCAGCCGGACGCTCGGCACGGATAAACGTGTGGCTCGATCCCTGGGTGGTGATCGCGCTCAACCTGCCGGTCCTGGTGGTCATCGTGCTGGCCTACGTCTGGATCGGATTGAACGACGTCGCCGCGGTGCTGGCCGTGGTCGTTGCCAAGGCGCCCACCGTCGTGGTGACCGTCCGCGAAGGCACCCGAGCGCTGGATCCCGGTCTGGCCGAAATGGCGGCGGCGTTTCGTCTGTCGCGCTGGCGGCGCCTGCGTTTCGTGGTGCTGCCGCAGTTGCTGCCCTATCTCGCCGCCGCCGGGCGAGGTGGTTTGTCGATCACCTGGAAGATCGTCCTGGTGGTGGAACTGCTGGGCCGGCCAAACGGCGTCGGCTACGCGCTCAACCTGTATTTCCAGAACTTCGACGTCACCGGCATCCTGGCGTACGGCCTGACATTCGCCGGCATCATGCTGCTGGTAGAGGCCACCATCCTGCAGCCCCTGGAACGGCGCGCCAGCGCGTGGCGATCCGATGTTTGACCTCCGCATCGACCGCAAGGTCTTCGTTGCCACCAATCATACGCAACGAGTCGTGCTGCGCGACATCGCCTTCTCCATCGCTCCCGCCGAGGTCATCGCGCTGCTCGGCCCGTCCGGGATTGGCAAGAGCACGACGTTGCGCATTCTCCTCGGCCTGGACGATGCATTCGACGGTCAGGTCCGGCGTGGGGCCGCGCGGACCGGTGTGATGTTCCAGGAACCGCGCTTGCTGCCGTGGCTGACGGTCGCCGAAAACCTCAGCCTGGTCGTGACCGACCGCATGCCCAAACCCGACATCGCCGCGTTGCTGGACAGGGTACGGCTTCCCAATGCGGCCGGATTGTATCCGCGGCAACTATCGCTGGGCATGGCACGCCGAGCGGCGCTGGCCCGGGCGCTGGCGGTGTCGCCCCAGGTGCTTGTGCTGGACGAACCATTCGCCTCGCTGGATGCGCATCTCGCCGCCGTGCTGGCCGACGTCGTGCAGCGTTGGGCCCACGACACCGGGGCCGCGGTGGTGCTGGCGACGCACGATCTGGCACAGGCGCTGCAACTGGCATCAAGGTTGCTCATCCTGGCCGGGCCGCCGGCCACGTTGGCGGCGGACGTCCCGGTGCCCGCCGGCAGCGACGCCGCGACGCGCACCGCATTGCACGCGAAGTTGACCAGCCAGTTCGGCTTCTTCAGTTCGGGCGCACCGGGCACAGGCGGATTGCCTTCCGCTCCATCGCCGGATTAGGCTGATGGCAAGAACAGGAAATGCTGATGCCCCGACTGCCTGCCCTCTGGATGTTGTCCGCCGCCGGAGTAGCTGCATCCTCCGTCGGCTGTCATGCTTTCGCCGCGGATCGCTTCTTTCTCTATAATCTGACGACGGCCACGACGTTTACCGGCGTCTATCTCGCCCCCGCCGGATCCGATCGCTGGGGACGCAACCAGGCCCTGAACGACAAGGACAAAACGGTCGACCCGTCGGAACGGCTGTCGATCAAGGACGTCGAGCGCGGTCGATTTGACGCGAAGTTGATCGACCAGAAAGGGCGCACCTGTTTCCGGCACGACATTGACCTCAGCAAGGACACCACCTTCGATATCCGCGACGCCGATCTGGTCGACTGCCACTAGTGTCCCGAATCTGAAGTCCGCCATAGTGGAGAACCTCAGAATTCGCGACACTAGCTCTTTGTTTTCAGTGGCCTGCTGGTCCCCTGCGTGCGCCGCAAGATGCGACGGAGTTCGGGGGCAGGACACCAGATGCGCCGCTCACGACCCGGAACGGATCTTGCCATCCGCTTCGCTTAAAGCCGGATGGCGCCGTTCAGGAGCTTTCAACACCACGGGGGAGGACAAGACGCCCGGGGCGTGGCAGGATGCGCCCGTTATGCGCCAGCTATTGCTTCTGCGGCATGCGAAGTCCGCTTGGGACGACGCCTCGATGCCTGACCGGGACCGTCCGCTCAATGCGCGCGGGCGGCGGTCTGCCGCGGCCATGCGGCAGGCGATGCGCAACCTCGGTCTGGCGCCCGATGTGGTCCTGGTCTCCACCGCCCGGCGGACGATGGAAACGCTGGAGGCGCTGGAGCCGTGGGACGACACCCCGCTGGTCGAACCGATGGACAGCCTTTATCTGGCGAACCCGATGCAGTTGACCGCGGCCCTGCATGGGGTGGCGGAGACGGTTCGCAGCGTCCTGATGATTGGCCATAATCCTGGCATGCACGACCTTGCGCTTAGCCTGGCCGGCCCTGTGGCGATGCGTGGCGGTGGCGAAAGCGAACGCGCCCTGGCTGCTGGCTTCCCGACCGGGGCGTTGGCTGAGTTCGTCGTGGCCGGCGCCTGGTGGGATCTGCGCGAAGGGAGCGGTCGGCTGGTGCGTTTCCTGACGCCCCGTATGCTGGAGGGCGCAGGTTTGTCCTGATGGTATTGGCCTGATGGAACTGGAACTCGCTGCGAGTGCGGAGGCAGTTGCGGGCTTATCGCGGTTGAAAGCCTTGACTGCTTCCCGCAACGGCCGGCCGCGCACGCAGTCGGTCAAGATCGTCTGGCATGACAGCCCGGAACACGCCCTGCTTGCCGAAGGTCTGACGCTGGCCGAACAGCGCGGCGTCCGGCGTCTGGAGCGGGTGTTCCCGGGGAGCGCAACCTGGTTGCCGGGTCAGCCGGTGCCGGTCGTCGGCGAAGCGCCCGACCCTGCGGCGCTGCCGTCGCCGTTGGCGCCCCTCGCGGCATTTGAAGGGCGGCAGACCATCAGCGTCCACCAGTTTGGCGGCCAACCCGTCGTCGTGACCGTGGCGCGCGGTATCCTGCGGTCGGTGACGGCGGAGCATCCGGCCGCGCGCATCTGGCTGAGTGGTGAGGAACCGGCGGTGCGCGCCGCTGCCGTGCTGATCGCGGGTGCCGAACCGGTCGCCGTGCCGGTCACTTCCCTGGCGGCCGAGGGCATTGCCCTGGCGACCGGCCGACCCGCGAACCCGCGTCGCGATGGGGCGCCGGAGTTGCCGGCGGCACTGCCGGATGGGCAGCCGTTGGGCGTGTCCGACGCGCTGACGCATATCATCGGTCACCTGATCGACGTGATCCTGGCCAACGCCCCAATGGCCGTCCGGCTTGATGGCGAGGGACCCGAAGCGGTTCATCAGATGCGTGTGGCGGTTCGCCGCGCCCGCTCGGCACTGTCGATCTTCCGGACTGCCGCGCCCGACGGTGCTCTGGAAGCGATCAGTGCCAGCCTGAAGGAATTGGGTAGCCGGCTGGGTCCGACCCGGGACTGGGACGTGTTCGCCGAGGAAACCGCGCCAGCCATTCAACAGGCGCTGCCGAACGATGAGCGACTGGAGCGGTTGATCGCCGCTGTTTCGCGGCGGCGGCGGGAATGTCAGAAGGCGCTGGCCGGCTATCTCGGCAGTTCGACGTTCCGCATCCTCGGCATTGAGCTGGCGTGGTTCGCGGCTGCCCGTTTCTGGCACGTCGTTCCGGAGACGATATCAGAGGACGCGACGAACCAGCCGCCGGGGCTGGCGGATTTCGCGGGTCAGGTCTTGCATCATCGCTGGAAGAAGTTGTTGTCGTTGGGCAAGCGGATCGAGGATCTCGACATACCTTCGCTGCATGGGGTGCGGCTGAGGGCCAAGCGCGCGCGTTATGCGGCAGAGATGTTCTCCGCGCTGTATCACGGCAAGGGGTCGAATCGTTTCATTCGCCGGCTGAGCGGGTTGCAGCAGCGCCTGGGTGTGTTGAACGACGGTGCGGTGGCGACCCATCTGCTGGCGGAGCTCGGTGGTCCGGTCGGACGGCATGCTTACGCGACCGGGATCGTCATCGGCTTCCTGGCTGCGAGAGCAGCAAGGATACGCCCCCGTATCATCCGAGCTTTCGAAAGATTTCGACGCCAACCCGCTTATTGGGCTTGACGGTTGCTGTCTGGCTTTGGCACTTCTGTATTGAATCGGCGGCCAGGATCGCAAGCCGGACGTGCCGGCGCCGAAACAAGCGGGGTATGGGCCGTGTCATTGAACCATAAGCGACGGATCTTCCGTTCGGGCGCAGGACTGCTCGCGCGGCGGGATCGGCGAACACCGTCCCTTGGTGTGCTGCTCGCCACCGGTGGTGGCGCGGTGACGCTTGTCGTTGCGGCCGCGTTGTTCGTTCGGTCCTCTGAGGCGCCCGCCCGAGCGCCGTCCAGCAGCCACCTGTCCGTCGGCGCCGACCACCTGGCGGTGCTGGACGGGGACACTCTGCGGATCGGTGAGCATGTGGTGCGGCTGGAGGGGATCGCGGCACCCACGCGCGGATCGGTCTGCCATGGCGGCGACCAGGGGGACTCGGATTGCGGGTCTGCCGCGGCGAATGCGCTGGCATCGCTGGTGCGTGGCAGCGCGGTGGATTGCACGATCCGTGGCCATGACGATGTGGGGCGGCCGTTGGGGAACTGTCGGGCGGGAGGCACGCGGTTGAGTGAGGCGCTGGTGTTGCAGGGCTGGGTGCGTGCCGAGACCGCCGATCTGCGGGAAGCGGAGGCCTCCGCCCGAGCGGCGGGTCGTGGGATCTGGCGGGCTGGCTCGTAGGGGTGTCGGCCGGAGGACCTCCATAGCCTGGTCGCCACCCGGCGCGTAGAAGCGGGGGGACATATCCGGATGGGAGGACAGCCATGAATCTGTATCGCTTGCTGCAACGGCGTGCCGCGGGTGGGCACCCGGTTCGGGTCGGGCTGATCGGCGCCGGCAAGTTCGGGTCGATGTTCCTGTCCCAGGTGCCGACCACGCCGGGGCTGGAGGTCGCGGCCATCGCCGATCTGTCGCCGGACCGCGCCCGAGACGCCTGCCGCCGCGTCGGCTGGACGGACGAACGCATCGCGGCGACCCGCTTTGTCGACGATGCCACGGCGATGATCGCGTTCCCCGAGGTGGAGGTCGTCGTGGAGGCCACCGGCCACGCCCCCGCCGGCATCTTCCATGCCCGCCGGGCGATCCGGGAGGGCAAACACATCGTCATGGTGAATGTGGAGGCGGATGTGCTCGCCGGCCCGCTGCTGGCTCGGGAAGCCGAGGCGGCCGGCGTGGTCTACAGTCTGGCCTACGGTGACCAGCCGGCCTTGATCTGCGAACTGGTGGACTGGGCGCGGTCCTGCGGCTTTCCGATCATCGCCGCCGGCAAGGGCACCAAATACATGCCGGAATACCATGCCTCCACGCCCGAAACGGTTTGGGGGTATTATGGTCTGACGGCCGACCAGGCGAAGATCGGCGGGATGAATCCGCAGATGTTCAACTCGTTTCTTGACGGCACGAAGTCGGGGATCGAGATGGCGGCGGTCGCCAACGCGTCAGGCCTGACGCCGGCACCGGATGGTCTGGTATTCCCGCCCGTGGGGACGCACGAGATGGCGGAGATGCTGCGGCCGGGCAATGCCGGGACGCTGCACCACGCCGGGCAGGTAGAGGTGATCTCCAGCGTGCATCGCGATGGGACTCAGGTAAAGAACGATCTGCGCTGGGGCGTGTTCGTGGTGTTCGAGGCGCCGAACGATTATGCTCAGCGCTGCTTTCAGGAATACGGCGTGGTAACGGATTCCACCGGCCGTGTTACCGCGCTGTACCGGCCGTTTCACCTGATCGGGCTGGAACTGAACGTGTCCATCCTGTCGGCCGCGTTGCGCAAGGAACCGACCGGCACGCCAACCGGTTTCCGCGGCGACGTGGTGTCGACCGCCAAGCGCGACCTGCGGGCGGGAGAAGTCCTGGACGGCGAGGGCGGTGCCTGCGTCTGGGGCAAGCTGATGACGGCGGCGGACAGTCTTCGCCGTGGCGGGCTGCCGATCGGACTGGCCAACCGGGTTCCCCTGGTGCGTGACGTGTCGGCGGGTCAGCCGGTGACATGGGACGACGTGCGAATCGATACGACCGACGAAGCATACAAGTATCGGCGCGCGATGGAGGCGGCATTTCCGGCGTAACGGTTGGGGAGCGGCCGTCACGACGCATTGGGTCAGTTTTTGTACAGCTTCTGGCGCGATCAGTGACGTAGATCACAACCGGCCGTGTCGCTTCTGGGTTAAACGATGCAGCGTGTCTGAGAACGACCCGGGGGGGTCCTATGCGCCGCATCCTGTTGCTGTTTTGCCTGATCGTTGCGTCACCTTCCGTGTGGGCAGCGGATGGCGGCGCCACCACCGGCCCGAATGCGGACAGCCCGCCGTTGCAGACCGGCGCGGGCGGGTTAAAAGACCAGATCTTTGCGTCGCCGGAGACTTGCCCGATGCGCCCGCCTGTGGCGCAAGGTGCACCGTCTTCCGTGCTGGTGGAACTCGATCCGGACACGCTGTGGCGTCCGCGCGGGTCGGAGGTCCGCTTCACCATCCGCAACCCGAGTGGCACCGTCGGGGTATCCAGAGTCCGGGTTTGCTTCGGCTGGAGCAGTCCGGATGGTGAATTTCGGAACAAACAGGCCTTGATCGGCAGTCCGCAGGTGCGTTCGGTCAGCACCAACAGCGGCGCGATCGAGTATGGCGCGGTGGTTCCTGTCCTGCCCAGGGTGCCAGCCAGCAACTGGTGGCCGCGGCGGATCTTCAATTCCGGCGCTTACATCTTCACCGGGGCGTACACCGTGCCGGTCAGCGACATGGTGGTCGAGGTGACGACTACCGCCGGCCAGACTGTCGTGAGCGCGACCCAGGTCGGGGTCACCGATGTTTTCGTTGCTGTGGCGGTCGTGGTGGTCGTTGGGGCACTGGTCTGGCTCACCATGGATAGAATTGCACGCTATCGTGGCGTCAGGGGACGCAACCTGCTGCTGCGGGTCATCTCGACGCGGGACGGCTATGCCAGCCTTTCGCAGTTTCAGATCGTGCTCTGGACGGTGGTTGTCGGCATGTCGGCGATCTACGTCATGACGTTGTCCGGCAACCTGATCAGCATCAGTGACGGCACGCTGATCTTGCTGGGTATCGCCAGCGCCGCTGCCCTGGCCGCTCGGATTCCGAGTTCGGGACAGCAGGTTTCCGCCCCGCCCGACCTGACGGCGGTCCCGGTCACGCCCGAATGGTCCGACCTTGTCATACCTGACCGCTCCACGCGGGAGATCGATGTCACACGTCTGCAAATGCTGGCCTTCACCCTGATCACGGCGGCCTTCGTCCTGGTCAAAGTGATCGTGGATTACGAAATCCCGTCTATCCCGGCCAATTTCCTGGTTTTGATGGGGATCAGCAATGGTGTCTATGTGGGCGGGCGCAGGCTACCGAGCCAACCGAAGAATGGCGGGACGGCGGCGGGCGCGTAGGGTCTCAGGCGATGCGTAACGCGCTGCCGCGGCCGATTTCAAAGCTGAACAGGCGGTCCTTGCCCAGCAGGAACACGCGCCCGCCGCGCGGGAACAGGCGGTTGATCGCCGGGTCGCGCACGTCCAGGCCGCCGGTGTAGGCGCCGAACGCCGGCATCATCAGGCGGCGCCCGTCGAACACGAAACAGGGGCGGCTGACGGTGCCGCTGCGGGCCTCGATTGAGGCCTTCGGGTGATGGTGACCGACGATCTCGCCCGGGTCGGCGGCGGCGATGGCCTGGTGCCGGAACACCATCGCGCCCACAGTGTGGGTTTCCACCCACTCGCCACCGAGCCCCTCGGGCGGTGTCGGATCGTGGTTGCCCTGCACCCAGATGAAGCGATGCGCCCGCGTCATCGCGTTCAGTCGTTGCTGTTCGGTGGCGGGCAGGCGGCCGGATCCGCCGGCGTCATGAAACGAATCGCCCAGCGCAACGACCGTCGCCGGCGACCAGCGGCGCAGCAGCAGGATCAGGCGGTCGATCGTTGCGTGGGTGTCCCATGGCGGCAGCAACATGCCGCGTCGCGCGAACGATGAGCCTTTTTCGAGGTGCAGGTCGGAGACTGCGAGCAGCCGCTGCTCCGGCCAGAACAGCACGCCCATCGGATCGAGCATCAGCCGCTCGCCGGCCAGGTGGATCGGGGCAGCGGTCATGAGAATAGATCAGCCTGTCGGGTTCGGGGTGGTTTGCCGCGTGGCAGCGTCGTCTGCCTGGCGCCGGTCGGGCGGCGTGCGATGTTGGCGCGGTGGATCGCTGGCACAGGGGGCGGTTCGGCTTGGCCGGTGGCCTCGGCGATAATGGCTTCGGCTTCGGCCAGCAGGGCCTCTTCATCGCTGTCGGTGCGCACGCTTTCCCTGCCGATTTCCAGCAGCACGGGAACGGCGAGGGGAGAGACCCGCGACAGCACCATGTGCACGATATGCCCCTTGACCCGCGACAGCATGCCGGCAATGCGGCCAACGTCGATCAGCCCGGACGCGGCGTCGTTTCGGGCGGCTCGCAGCAGGATGTGGTCCGGCTGGTGGCGGCGCAGCACGTCATAGATCAGGTCACTGTTCACCGTCACCTGCCGCCGGTTCTTTTCCGCGCCAGGCAGGTTGCGCTGGATCAGGCCGGCGATGACCGCGACATTCCGGAACGTACGTTTCAGCATGGAACTGTCCGCCATCCACGATTCCAGGTCGTCACCCAGCATGTCCTGGTCGAACAGGGCGGCGACGTTGCGCGGCGGGTTTGCGGACCAGATGCCCAGCACGTAGTCGGTGGCGACGAATCCCAGCGGCGCGTAGCCGGCCCGCTCCATGCGTTTGGTGACCAGCATACCGAGCGTCTGGTGGGCGTTGCGGCCCTCGAAGCAGTAGGCGACGAGGTACCAGCGGTCGCCTCGGGGGAACGTTTCGATCAGCAGGTCGTTGCGGCCGGGCATGCGCGATACGCCGCGTTGCAGTTGCAGCCAGTCCCGGACCTGATCGGGGAACAGACCCCATTTTTCAGGGGTCTGCAGCAGGCCGCGCACCCGGTCGGCGAGGTTGGTGGTCAGCGGCATGCGGCCGCCCTCATAGGCGGGGACCATGGGGTCGCCGTCGCCGCCTTCCATGCACTCACAGGCGGTGTCGCGGATGCGGATGAAGCGCAGCAGGCGGCCGGCGAACATGAAGGTGTCGCCGGGGCGGAGCAGATTGACGAAGTATTCCTCGATTTCGCCTAGGGTGGGGCCGAAGCCGCGTTTGCCCGTTAGTTTCACTTTCAGCACGGGGGCTTCGACGATGGTGCCGATGTTCATCCGCAGCGCGGCGGCGGTGCGGGCGTTGCGGACGTGCATCCGGCCTTCGCTGTCGCGGAACAGTTTCTTCCATTGCTCATAGGCGCGCAGGGCGTAACCGCCGTCCTCGACGAAGCGCAGCACGTCGTCGAAATCGGTTCGGATGAGGGCGGCGTAGGGGGCGGCGGTGATTGTTTCTTGGAAGATCTCGTCGGGCAGGAACGGAGCGCTGCAGGCGATACCGTGCAGGTGCTGGGCCAGGACGTCGAGGCCGCCGGGGCGGGGCGGGTCGCCGTCCAGTTCGCGGGCGGCGACGCCGAGGATGGCGGCCTCGCACTCCAGGACCTCGAACCGGTTGGCGGGGACCAGGATGGCTTTCGACGCTTCGTCCATCCGGTGGTTGGCGCGGCCGACGCGTTGCAGCAGGCGGGAGACGCCTTTCGGGGCACCCACCTGGATGACCTGGTCGACGCCGCCCCAATCGATGCCCAGGTCTAATGACGATGTCGCTACCACCGCGCGCAGGCTGCCGGCGGCCATGGCGGCTTCGACTTTGCGGCGTTGCTCGACTTCGAGGGAGCCGTGGTGGAGGGCGATCGGCAGGGTGGTGTCGTTCAGCTTCCACAGTGCCTGGAACATTAGCTCGGCCTGGGCGCGGGTGTTGACGAAGACGATGGTCATGCCTGCGTCTTTGATGTGCGCCATGACCTGGGGGGCGGCTTCCAGGCCCATGTGGCCGGACCAGGACAGGCGGCCCTCCGGCAGGGTCATGGTGATTTCCGGCGGGGCGCCGTCGGCGACGTCTATGCGGCGGCTGGCGCCGGTGTAGGCCTGGATGGCGTCGGGATGCGCGACGGTGGCTGACAGGCCGACGCGGCGGGCGGCCGGGGCGAGGGTGCGTAGGCGGGCGACGCCGAGGGCCAGTTGGTCGCCGCGCTTGGTGCCGGCCAGGGCGTGGACTTCGTCCATCACGATGCAGGCCAGGGAGCCGAAGAAGGTCGGGGCGTCGGGAAGGGAGAGCAGAACGGCGAGGCTTTCCGGGGTCGTGAGAAGGATGTGCGGCGGCGAGGCTTTTTGACGCGCGCGGCGGTTGGCGGGGGTGTCGCCGGTGCGTGCCTCGATGCTGATGGACAGGCCCATGTCCTGGACCGGGCGGGTCAGGTTGCGGGCGATGTCGGTGGCGAGAGCCTTCAGCGGGCTGACGTAGATTGTGTGCAGGCCGGGACGGGGGTTTTGTGCCAGGTCGACGAGGCTGGGGAGGAAGCCGGCGAGCGTCTTGCCGCCGCCGGTTGGGGCGATCAGCAGGACGCTTTCGCCTGATCGGGCGGCGTCCAGCATCGCCAACTGGTGGGGGCGAGGGGTCCAGCCCTGGGTCGCGAACCATGTCGCGA
>JAQGHW010000753.1 GCA_028291505.1 Rhodopila sp.
CGGACAGGACGACCACGGACAACGCCGGCAGCGGCGGCCGTCCACCCAGCACCTGCAGCAGGCGCAGCCGGAAGAAAGCGTCCAGGTCGCCCGGCCAGGTATCCGGAAACAGGATGACGCGCTGCGCTGCTCCGACGTCCGCCGATTCCCATTGAGCGAGAAACTGTGCGAGGCCCACGGTCTGGTCGCCGTCCGGGCTGGCCGGGGGGATCGTCGCGACAATGGGCTGCCCGTACCAGCGAGTGACATTGTCGAGCAGTGAAGGTGAAAGCAGTTGGAGGATCAGCGTCGCAGGTCCCCTGCGGTTGGGGCGGGCACAGACAAGGTGCCGGGGCCAGCGGATTGGGGCGACCTCGCATAAGGCCTATGCGACCCACCCTTCGGCAAGATAGTCATCGTTGGTGAAACGCGGGTCAATTCAAACCGCGAGGAGAACCACGATGCCGCCGGATCATTCGATCGATCGCCCCCGGACCGGTTCGGACTGGATTGCTCCCGATTGCGCCGGCATGGATTTCTTCGCCGCCGACCAGGGACTTCGCGATCTGCTGGCGATTTATTTGCCGCGGCCGATCCTCGATCTTTTGGCGCCGCATTACCAACGTCTGGGGGGGCTTGCCGGCGGCCGGCTGGACGAATTGTCCCGGATCGCCGACCGGCATCCTCCGGTGCTGCATGCGCGCGACCGTTTCGGCCGCGATCAGGATTGGATCGAATACCACCCGGCTTACCGCGAGATGGAGCAGATCGCGTTCGGCGACTTCCAGTTCCATGCCATGTCCCACCGCGGCGGCGTGTTCGGGATGGATCGCCCGCTGCCGCCGGTCGCGAAATACGCGTTCCAGTACCTGTTCGTCCAGGGCGAGTTCGGCCTGATGTGCCCGATCAGCGTCAGCGATACGTCGATCCATTTGATCCGGACGTTCGGCAGCAATTCGTTGCAGGATTACCTGCTGCCGAAGATGTTGTCGTCCGACCTTTCCACGATGTGGAAAGGCACCCAGTTCATGACCGAGAAAGCCGGCGGATCGGATGTCGGCGCGATTGAAACCATCGCCCGTATGCAGGATGGCGTCTGGCGGCTGTACGGCGAGAAATGGTTCTGCTCGCATACCGATGCCGATGTGGCGCTGCTGCTGGCTCGGCCGGAAGGAGCTGGGACAGGCACGCGAGGACTGGCGCTGTTCGCGTTGCCGCGGCGCACGCGGGACGGATCTCGCAACGCCTACCGGATCGTTCGCCTGAAGGACAAGTTGGGCACGCGGTCGATGGCGAGTGGCGAAATCCGCCTGGAGGGTGCCGATGCGTATCTGGTCGGTCAGCAGGACCAGGGCCTGAAACAGATGATGGAGCAGGTGAACCTGTCGCGACTGTCGCACGGCGTCCGTGCCGCCGCGATGATGCGCCGCTGCGTGAATGAGGCTTTGGCGGCGGCTCGCGGGCGGGTGGCGTTCGGGAAGACGGTGGCGGATTTCCCGCTGATGCGGCGGCAACTGATGAAGATGCTGGTGCCCGCCGAACAGGCGCTGTCGATGGCGCTGTGCACCGCCGACGCGCTTGGGCGTGGGGCTCGGGAGGAATTGCGGGTGCTGACCGGGTTGCTGAAGCTGCGGGCGTGCCGCGACAATGTTGTTGTCGCGACGGCGGCGATGGAGGCGCGCGGGGGGAATGGTTATATCGAGGACTGGGTGAACCCTCGGCTGATCCGCGATGCCCAGGTCGGGTTGCTGTGGGAGGGCACCAGCAACATCAACGCGCTGGACGTGATCGGTCGGGCGGTTGGCAAGGCAGGCGCGCATCGGGCACTGCACGTGATGTTGCGCGGGCGGCTGGAGGCGGCCGGGGCGTTGCCTGCAGCTTTCCGGAGTGCTTTGGGTGAGGCGTTGGATCGTGCCATCGCACTGGCCGAACGGGTCGCGGGGCAGGGACAGGAGACACTGGCGCGGCAGGCGGCGACCGCGCTGTACGATGCGGCCAGTGCCGTGCTGCTGGCGTGGGAGGGGTCTCGGCCCGGGATGGATGCTCGGCGTGCCCTGGTGGCGCGGTTCGTGCTGACGCATCGGCTGTCTCCGGTCGACCCGCTGGCGCCTGAGGAAGCTGATTGGGAGCGCGCTGCCACGGATGCGTTGCTCGGCGCGAGAACGCTTTCGCTGGATGAGGCGGCTGCGCTGCTGGCGTGATGTCTCGGGTTAGTTGACTCAGTCAACTATATAGCCGATCTTGTCCGTCAGGAGGTCTGCATGAGCGAAACTTTCGGGCAGGCTGATGCCGTCGCCGCGGTGCGCCGCTTCAGCCGCTTTTACACGAGGCAACTCGGGCTGCTCGGCGAAGGGCTGCTGAAAAGCGACTTTTCGCTCACCGAGGGGCGGGTCCTTTACGAACTTGCGCACCGGGATCCGCTGACTGCGACCGAGCTCTGCCGCGATCGTGGGGTGGATGCCGGCTATCTGAGTCGGATCCTCAAGGCGTTCGATCAGCGTGGCCTGATCCTGCGCACCGCGTCCCCGAGCGATGGGCGGCAAACCTTGCTGACCCTGACGCAAGCCGGGCGATCGGCATTTGAACCGCTGGATCGTGCGTCGCAGCAGGATGTTCAGGCAATGATCGGCGATCTGGCGCCGGAGGAGACCGCGGCATTGGTCCGTGGCATGCGGACGGTCGAACATCTGCTGGGTGCCCATAAAGCTTCGGCCGCGCCGATCGTTCTGCGGCCCCATCGACTGGGCGACCTGGGCTGGATCGCCCGCCGGCAAGCCATGCTCTACGCCCGGGAATATGGGTGGGATGAAACCTATGAGGCGTTGGCCGCGGAGATCCTGGCCGGGTTCGTGAAGAACCATGATCCTGGGTCGGAACGAAGCTGGGTCGCCGAACGGGATGGCGAGGTGGTTGGTTCGGTGTTTGTGATGCGCGGGTCGGAGACGGTCGCGAAGCTGCGGTTGCTGTATGTCGAACCGGCCGCGCGAGGGCTTGGTCTTGGCCGGAAACTTGTTGACGCGTGCATCGATTTCGCGCGGGAGGCGGGGTACCGGAAACTGACACTATGGACAAACGATGTGCTTGTGCCGGCGCGCCGGATCTACCAGCATGCGGGTTTCACCTGCGTCCGCGCCGAACCGCATCATTCTTTCGGCAAAGACCTGATTGGGGAGACGTGGGACCTGGCGCTGTAGCCGTCAGCACCTGATGCTTTAGGTCACCGCTGGGCGCCCTTGGTCTGGATGTTGGCGGTCAGTACTGTCTCATAAACATCCAGCGTCGCATCCTGCATCTGCTGCATTGTCGGCACCGATGCGCGGGCGCGTTGTCCTAGCGCCAGGCGATCCGCGGGATCGAGGTCCAGTGCCACGCCGATCGCCGCGGCCAGCGCAACCGGATCGTTGGGACGCACCCGCCAGCCGGTTTCCCCGTGTCGCACCGTTTCCACCGGGCCGCCGAGATCGGACGCGATGACGGGGCGGCCCATCGCCTGCGCCTCAATCACCACGCGGCCAAAGGCCTCAGGTTTCGTCGATGCATGGACGACCACGTCCGCCAGTGCCAGGGCGGCGGGCATGTCGTCGCATTGGCCCACCAGCCGCAGTCGGTCGGCGATGCCAAGCCGCTTCGCCTGGCGTTCCAGGTCGCTTCCGTAGCGGTGGCGCCCCTGGTCCGAACCGACGAGCACGCACATGACGTCCGGCCGGCGCAGCCGAGCGATGGCGTCGAGCAAGACGGGGTGTCCCTTCCACCAGGTCAGGCGTCCGGGCAGCAGGACGGTCCGGACGCCGTCGGGCAGGCGCCACTCGGCGGCTAATTGGGCGATGCGACTGCCTGAAATGGTGGCGGGGTCGAATACGGCGAGATCGACACCGCGTGGAATAACCCTGATGCGGGCGGGGTCGACGCGATGCCGGGCGGCCACGAGATTGGCGATGAACTGGCTGGCGGCGATGACGATCCGCCCTCGCGCCATGACGCCGTTATAGGCGCGTTTGAAGGGGAGCCCCTCGCTGTAGGTGCCGTGGTGGGTGGTCACGAACGGTATTCCGGTGCGTTGGCACGCGAGCCACGCCGACCAGGCGGGTGCCCGCGATCGTGCATGCACCAGCGACACCCCTTGGTCGCGGATCAATGCCTCCAGCGCCGCGGCGTTGCGCCAGATGCCCAGCGGGGATTTGGTGGTCAGCGGCAATGTGATGTGGAGGCCACCCGCACGCTCGATCTGGCGCACCATTGGGCCGCCGGCGCTGGCGACCAGGGCGGTGGCGTCAGCCTCGGCGATGGCCTGGGCGATTTCGACAGTGCTGCGCTCTACCCCACCGGTGATGAGGGACGGAAGGACCTGCAAGACGACCGGGGAATCCGGAGAGGGGGACATCGTGGCACGGTATCATTCTTGTTGTCTCACGGAAAGCATGGGTAGCGTCATTCGGGTTTTTGACATGGAGATTGTCCATGCGAATTCCGTTGTATGATCATGGTCCAAAACCATTTTCCGAACCGACCGGCTGGGTCCACAACGCGGAACGGATGTGGCCCGCGCATTGGGCTGGTTGTTTTTGGGGATATGACAGCAATGACTGATACCATCGGGACTGATACCACCGGGGCTGGGACCACTGGACGCCTCGATCGGGGCAACGGCACCGAATTGGCGTGGGTCCGATCGGCGGGCGCCGCGCCCACTGTCGTGTTCTTGCCTGGCTTCCGGTCGGACATGAACGGCGACAAAGCAACCGCGCTCGCCGCTTTCTGTGCCGACCGCGGTGTCGCGATGCTGCGGTTCGACTA
>JAQGHW010000843.1 GCA_028291505.1 Rhodopila sp.
CTATCCGCCGTTGGTGACTGGCAATCCCGCGGCGCCCGGCATCGACGTCGAATTGCTCAGAGCGATCGCACGGGAACTCGATGTGCGTCTCGTGACCGTGGTGAATCCCGCCATGGGCAGGGATTTCAATCCCCGTGCCTGGCGCATCACCAGGGCGCAATGCGAGATACTGGCCGGCGGCGTGGTTGGTTCCAGAACCACACGTTCATTCCTGGATACCACCCCCGGTTACGCCGAGACCGGGTGGGCATGGGTATCCCCCCATCCCGGCGTGCCGCTGCAAGGACATCGGGTCGGCGTCCTGGTCGGGGTGTCCGGCCTCGACCGGGTCGCACTGGGGGCATGGCTGCGGGCCGCGAAGGCACAAGTTACCGTTGTAACCGACGCGACGGACCTGGCGCAGGGCCTCCAGGACGGGCGCTTCGATGTCGGCGTGACTGAACGCCTGTTTGCGGTGCAACTCGCGGAGCCCAAAGGATGGGCGGTCGGTTCGATGCCGGCGGAACTGAGCCGTTACCCCATCGTGTTCGGGTTATGGAAGGGCGACCTGACGCTGAAACGTGCGATCGTGTCCGCGCAACAGCGCGTTCGGCAAAGCGGCGAGATGGCTAGGATCATGGCACAATATATCCCGGCCGGCTCAATCACCTAACAACGCATGCTCGACGAGACGCCCGACAGGGGCGAGGAGCCGCGCCGGCACGCCGGCGGCGATCAGCAGAGCAAGAAACACGACGCAATAAGGCTGGACGCGACGCATGGCGGTGCGCTGCCGCGGCAAGGCCGCCACAATAAAATGCTGCCCCGTCACCGGCGGTATCGGCAGGAGGTTGAACAGTGTGAACGACACGCAGAGTTGCCCGACCGTCTCCACGAAGACGAAGAATGTCGCGGCTGCCGTATCCGGCAACATGTTCAGTACCAGCGGCCGCACGAGTCGCAGCACGACGGCAGGGGCGATTGTCGCGCATGATGCGACGACAACCAGGGCCGCCAGCCCCATTCGACCGGACCGCAGCTTGTCGGGATCCACCGCCACGGGACGGATCCAGCCAAAGGTAAACAACGCGGTCAGCAGCCCACCAATCAGATCGAGATGACGCAGCGGGCTCAGTCCCATCCGCCCGTCATCACGCGCCCCCGGATCGCCCATCACGCTAGCCGTTGTGGCGACTGCGCCGCCATGTACCGAGGCGATCAGCAAAACCGCGGCAATGCGCAGCACGACATGCTGCAGGGTCAGATCACCCATCGCGCGCTACCGCTTAAGGTCCATACGCTCTTGTGCCTCGTGGTCCGGAGGAAGTTCAGTCTGCCCGGGTTGATAGCCGTTCTGGGCCAGTAGAAATGCGGTTAGATCAGCGTAGGTCTGTGGGTTCAGCCTCCCGGGTCGGTCCGGCGGCATTTTTGCCCGCATGTAGCCAAACAGAGCCGCCACAGTGCCGCTACCCCAATGCCGAACGAAATATTGACCGTTCAAGGGCGCGCCACCGAATTCGCCGTCGTTCAGGTTGGAGCCATGGCAGTCCTGGCAATTCCGGCGATACAACGTGTGCCCTCGGTCGGCCTGTTCCTGCGTAAACGTGAGCGGAACCGAGGCCACCGCCGGAGGCGCGCGGGCGGCTTCTCCGCGAAGTGCGTATACCTCGGCCGCTGTCATCTGTTTGCTACGGGCAGCCGCGATGTCAGCGGGGGTGAAAGGCTGGAACCCGGCAGGCAACGCCTTGTCGTTGTCCCAGCTATGCAGCACGTAATCGAGCGCGCCGGCGAGTTGCGCGTCGCTCAGCACCTCACCCCACGGCGGCATTGCACCATTGAACGGTTTGCCACCGGCGGTAATGGGACCCTCCAATCCGTAGAGTACCAGGCGCACAAGGTAGTCTCGGCCCCCGGGACGAGCCAGGACCGTCGGCGCGTGTCCTGCCAGGGCCGGGAACGTGTCCGGCACACCCTGACCGTTTAGCTGGTGGCAGGCACCGCAGTATGTGGCGTAGGTCTCCGCACCTACGGTCTCCCACTGGAACGCGCCACTATCCGCCGCCATCGCGCCCGTCGCGAATAACGCGAGGAACGCCGTCAGACCTATCCGGAAGCCATCCAACATCAACCCCACCCGTCCTGGTCTTCAGCCCTAAAGCCCTCTCGCAACGGTCATTAGGAGCCACACGATATGTCGTTGTCCAGGTCTGGAGAGTCATGTACTCCGCTACGGTGATCGGCCCCGATGGCCATGGCCTCCCATGTATCAAGCTCCTCGCCCAGCGTCCGCCTCTCGGCGCGGATGCACGCGACCGCATCACGGCCAAGAGCCAACCGGAACCGAGGTTTATCTGCCTGCAAGTCACGCTCCAGCGCCGTCTGCATGCCTTGGCGCCCGGGCTGACCGCCCGAACGCCCTGGAGAAATTCGCCGCCGTCCAGATGATCGATGTCCATCTGCCGACCACCGACGGACGCGAGCTGTTGTTGACCCGCTACACCCAGCCCGAGCCGGGACTCCAACTCCTGATCCAGCAACTCAGGCTTCAATTGCCGCCTTGCCGCCGCCCAAAATCACTACCGCAGCCCTCGCCCACACCACTTGATGTAGTGAAGACTTTTTCGTCCATCTCATTGATAAACAATGAGCGGACCCCTTAAAAATCGACGAATCCGCGAAGACGGGTTAGCGGCGAGGTATTGCACGGTGGTGTATCCTCAGGGCTCCTTGAAACTTCAATCGATTGGTGCCACGAGTGTCGTCGTGGGTACTCCGCCCCAGTGGAAGAGCCACTCAACGCCGTTAAGAACCGGTACGACGAGACGACCCTCCCCAAACGGGGAAGGCCTCCCGGGCCAACCAACCTCAGTTGGTGAGGTTATAGAACTTCGCTGCGTTCTCGCAGGTGATCTTGTGGATCTGTTCGGCGGTCAGGCCGCGGAACTGTTCTTCGATATACTTGTCCGACTCGGGCCAGATGCCGTCGGTGTGTGGGTAGTCCGATCCCCACATCAAGGTATCTTCCGTCATCAGGTTGTTGGTGTTCAGCAGCTTCGGTCCGATCGGATCGAACTGGAAGGTCGCCTTGCACTGGCGCTGCCAATACTCGGACGGCTTCAGCTTCATCAGGTCGCGGAACCGGTCCTCAAACTCGAAGTCCATCCGGTCCAGGGCGTAGGGGATCCAGCCGATGCCGCTTTCGCCGAACGACACCCTCAGGCGGGGATACCGCTCGAACACGCCGGCGCCCATCATCGCCGCCAGGATGTGGATCAGTCCCATCTGGAACGACGACACGCCGGTGAACATCGCCGCTCGGCGCACCTGGCCTGACGCCATCTCCCGCGCACGCGGCGGGGTGGTCGGGAAGGTGTGGAAGTGCAGCGGCAACTGCACTTCGCTGACCGCCTGCCACAACGGCTCCCAGCACGGATGCCACATCGGTTCCATGTCCCAGGAGCAGGACAGTTCCAGGCCGCGCAGGCCCATCTTCGCGGTGCGGTAGACTTCGGCCGCGGCATATTCGACGTTGCCGTAGGGCAGACAGGCGAGGCCGATGTGGCGATCCGGATAGTGGCTGCAGAAGACCTTCAGCCAGTCGTTATAGATACGGAACATCTCCGTCGCTGCCTCGTTGTCCTGCATTTTCGATGCGGACCCGAGGATGCCGAAGATCACTTCGGCGTCGACACCGTCTCGATCCATCTCCTTGACGCGGAGGTGCGGATCGCTGACACGCTGGATGCCTTTCTTGCCGTCCTCGAACATGCCGGTCTTGGCCATGATGTCGACGCGCTTGTTCTGGCCGGGGACTAGTTTCGCGCCACCTGGACCGACGCCGTTGAGCAGCCCGAAGTTGGCGCCGCTTTTGGTGACCCATTGCGGCCCGTCGGGACCGTCGGTCACGTACGGCATGCGATCCCGTAGTTCGTTGGACGCCTCGGACACGAAAAGTTCGGGGGGCATCCACGGCATGTCGAGATGGCAATCCGCCGATATCCGTTTGTACTGCATCTGTCTCCTCCTGGGTTTCCCACTATTGTTCTTCAAGGCGGCAGCGCACGATCCTAT
>JAQGHW010000848.1 GCA_028291505.1 Rhodopila sp.
CGGACTGTCGGGTCCGGCGGCCACGGTCGAGGTGATCCTGTCCAACGGGACAACGTTCACCGCGCGCTGCACCCACACCAGAGGCTCACCGGAGAACCCGCTGACGACGGCACAGGTGGAGGCGAAGTTCCGCCGCTATGCCGCCCCTCGACTGAGCGCAGCTCAGGTGGAAGCGGTGATCCAGGCGGTCGCGGGGCTTGAGCAGGTTGCCTCGGTGCGCGATCTCATGCGCCAACTGCGCCCCGCCGCTGCCTGAGCCCATCGCCGATCGCGTCTGCGGATAGGCATTCGCCCGCGACATCAACACCGATTTAGCGGATTAAGCCACAGATCGCACCGACCCTAAATGGACGGCGCGAAGCGCCCAACCCCCTTCCTGCCGGCCGCGCGGGCTATGGCGCAAGACCCATGACGACGCCCTTACTATCCCTCTAATCTGTGCTCTTAATCCGTGAAAATCTGTGTCAGATTCTTACTTTGGTCGAGCCATCAATACTGACGACCGGGCTCAAGGGGGCGAGTCAGCAATTACCACCAAGGACGTCGCGCTCAGCCCCCCGGATCGCCGCGTTCAACGCCTTCACCCCCGCCGCCGGTCCGTCCGGGCAACTCCAGACACACCCAACCACGGCCAGGAAATCAGCCCCCGCCCGCACCAGCGGCGCGCAATTCTCCGCCGTGATTCCGCCGATCGCGCAGCTCGGCAGCTCCATCATCTCGGACCACCACAGCAGGATCTCGGGGTCCAGCAACCCGGTCACCGCCTTCGTCGTGGACGGATAGAACGCCCCGAATGCGACGTAATCCGCCCCATCCTCCCCAGCCTGCATCGCCAGATCGCGGCTCCCCTTGCAGGTCACCCCCAACGTCAGGCCCGGCCCCATCAACTGCCGAACCTCCCGCGCCGGCATGTCGTCCTGGCCGACATGCGCACCGTCGCACCCCGTCGCGACAACCAGGTCGGCGCGATCATTCAACAGGAACGCCACACCACGAGACTGGCAGACCGGCCGCAGCGCATCGATCGTTCGGCGCCACACATCGTTACCCACATCCTTCAGCCGAAGCTGCACCGCCGCCACGTCGCCGGCATCCAGCGCCGCCGCCAGCAGACCGGCGAACGGTTCGGGATCCAGCACAGGCGGCGTGATCAGATAGACGCGGCAGCCCGCCGAACCGCCGCCGTCCACCGCAGCCATGAGATCAGGCCTTACCGAGGTAGATGTCGATGATCTTGGTCAGCATCTCCAGCGCCTGTTCCTTCGGACGCTGGAACGTGTTGCGCCCGATGATGCTGCCGTTGGCGCCGCCGTCGCGGATGCCGCGAACCTCGTCATACAGGCCGTCCAGATCCTTCGCCTCGCCACCGGAGAACACCACCACCCGCTTGCCGGCAAACGACGCCTGCATCACGTGCTCGACCCGCTTGGCCATGGTGGAGGCATCGAACCTTTCGTAGCTCTTTTTGGCGGCTTCCAGGCTGATCACCGCCGTCGGCGGCTTCACCTTGATGATGTTCGCACCCAGCAGCGCCGCCATGTGCGCCGCGTACGCGCAGATATCCAGCGCCGTCTCAGCCGCCTTGTCGAGGTTCGGACCGCGCGGATAGCTCCAGACCACCACCGCCAGGCCGGCGGCCTTGGCTTCAGCCGTCAGTTCCCGCAGTTCCTCCATCTGGGAGAACGCGAACTCGCTGCCCGGATAGATCGTGAAGCCGACGGCCACACAGCCCAGCCGCAGCGCGTCCTTTACGCCCGCGGTCACCGCCTGATCCTTGTTGGTCGCCAGGCTGTTGGAGCTGTTGCATTTCAGGATAGTCGGGATCTGGCCGGCGAACGTATCCGAACCCTGGGCGAGCATCCCGAGTGGCGCGGCATAGGCGTTCAACCCGGCCTCGATCGCCAACTGATAATGATAGTGCGGGTCGTAGGCCGGCGGATTGGGCGCAAAGCTGCGGGCCGGCCCATGTTCGAAGCCCTGATCGACCGGAAGGATGACGACCTTGCCCGTGCCACCCAGCTTGCCGGTGGACAGGATGCGGGCGAGGCTGGCCTTCACCGCCGGACTGTCGCCTTCATACCAGTCGAGAATCTTTTTTACCTTTTGCGTCACGCGCATCGTTGCCGGTCCTTTCCTGGATGAGCCCTGCTAGTACCCGATCGCAGTGAAGCGTGAGTCGCGAAGCGACCACGATTCGCCGCGTGAATCGGCTACTTCAAACATATCGCGACGTATCGCCCTTCTCTGATGGGCGATACTAGCTGTGCGCCGGTACTAACCCAGGCGAGGGTTCCTGTCACCCGCTGCCCCCCTGGGAATCCTGCAACCAGGCGTGTAATCGCCGGATTGCGTTCCGCTGTGCCAGGTCCAACGCCGCCGGCGCCTTCGGCAGGACAAAGCCCCCCTGCCGTTCGGCGATCGCGGCGACACCATCCCAACCAGGCGCTTCCGGCCACAGCACCAGCCGGAACACCCCGCTGCGCAGCGCACCCATCGCCATGCCGGCAGCATCGGCGCAGTCCAGGACGTCGGTCGCCCGCGTGTTCGGACAGCCGGCACGTGCAGCCACCACAATTTCCCGCCACCACAGGCACCCGGCGAATTGTGCCGCCCCGGGCGCGGACAGCAATGTGACCGGCAGACCGGGCGCCAGCGCCGCCTTCGCGTCCGCCAGCCCATGGACGATCACCGCCGGATAAACAATCGTGCCCATCTTGATCGCGGATGTCATAATGACGTTCAACCTGTTGACCGCGCTCAGTTCAAGCGGCATCAGCTATAGACTAGTGTCCTGCCCCCGAAGTTCGTCGCATTTCGCGGCGCACGTCGGGGACAAGCAGGCCACTGAAAACAAAGAGCCGGTGTCGCGAATTCTGAGGTTCGCCACTAGGCGAATTTCAGATTTGGGACACTAGGTCTAAGGCGGACGAAGGCAGATATGGCAAAGGCGGACACCGATAGAGGCGCGTATGGCGGACGAGCCTGAGGACCCGGACGCGGCGGCAGATCGGCTGGAGGCCGCGCTGGAGCGAATCGCGCGCCTCGCGGCCGTGCAACCGGCGGCATCCAACACGCCGCTGCCGGAGTCGGACCTGTCCGTATCGGAGATCGCCGAACGCCTTGACTCGCTGATCGGGCGCCTACGGATCGCGCTCGGCAAACCAGAATGAACCATGGGAGAATGGCGCGATGGCGCAGGTGACGCTTCGCATCAACGGTTACGCCTATACCCTCGGCTGCAAGGATGGCGAGGAGAAGCACCTCGAAGCCATGGGTGCCGAGGTCAGCAATCGCATCGATGGCGTCCGAGCCGCGTCGGGGCCAAGCGGTGAGGCGCGGATGCTGGTGATGGCGGCGCTGATGATGGCCGACGATATTTTCGAACTCCGTACCAGGCTGGAGGCTACTGAATCCCCGAAGGCCGATCCCAAACTCGGACGAAAGCTCAACCGGATGGCGAAACGCGCGGAAGAGATCGCCGAAGGGCTTGAGATGAAATAGGGCCGGACCCTGCCCCTTGCCTTCACACGGGCATGCGGGAGCAGGGGAATCCAAATGCCATTGCCCGGGTCGGAAGCCATTCGTCTTGCTTATTCCACCCCAAGCCCTAAGTAGATCAAGCGGGGCTGCCCGGTGCGTCAGGAAGCTCATCCCCGGGGCCAGTAAGCATCTCCCTAGGGAGCTGGCGCTGTCGGGATCTTGGTCTCGGTATCTGGCACCCACCTGCACACGCAGGCTCTGGGAGGATGACATGCCAACGGCCAGGGTGGCTCCGCACATCACTTTTCCTGCCGAATGAACGACCTCGACGTGGCCAAGCGGGCCGCGCGGGACGCCGCAACCGCGCGCCGGCTCGATCTGAACGCCCAAGCCGCCGGCAACGCCCTGGCCGCCCATGTCCTGCGTGATTGCCCCCCACCGCCGGGCGCCGTGATCTCCGGCTTCTGGCCGATGGGCGAGGAAATCGACATCCGCCCGCTGCTGCACGCTCTCCACGACCGAGGCCACCGCGTGGCGCTGCCGGTAACCCCGCGCCGGGGTGAGGCTTTAACCTTTCGCGGTTGGCAGCCCGGCGACGTGCTGGTGCCGGAGCGGTTCGGCACGATGCGCCCGATCGGTGAAATCCTGACCCCGGACATGCTGCTGATTCCGCTGCTGGCGTTCGATGCCGCCGGCGGGCGCCTGGGCTACGGCGGCGGTTTCTACGACCGCACCCTCGCGGGGCTGCCCGGCCGGTTCCGCCTTGGCTGCGCCTTCGCCGCGCAACAAGTGGACGCCGTGCCCGTTGGCCCCTACGACATACGGCTCGATGCCGTCGCCACCGAGAACGGCATCATCCGTTGCGGGAGTTGATGTGAGGATACTCTTTCTGGGTGACGTACTCGGCCGAACCGGCAGGGATGCGGTCGCGGCGCGGTTGCCGGGTTTGCGCAAGGACCTGCGCATCGACCTCGCGGTCGTCAACGCCGAGAACGCCTCGCACGGGTTCGGTCTCGCACCCGACATGGCGCGGGCGCTGTTCGCCGCCGGGGCTGACGTCATCACCCTCGGCAACCACGCCTGGGATCGCAAGGAGATCATTCCCTACATCGCCGAGACCCCCAGGTTGTTGCGGCCGTTGAACTTCCCACCCGGCACGCCAGGCAACGGTGCGGTCGTGGTGACCCTGCCGGACGGCCGCAAGGCGCTGGTGCTGCAGTCGATGGGGCGGCTGTACATGGACCCGCTGGACTGCCCGTTCCGCGGCACGGCCGAGGTGTTGTCGAAATACCGCCTGGGTGCCTCGGTGCAGGCGATCGTTGCCGATATCCATGCCGAGGCCAGCAGTGAGAAGATGGCCTATGCCCACATCTTCGACAGCCAGATGTCGTTCGTCGTCGGCACCCACACCCACTGTCCAACGGCCGACGCACAGATCCTGCCGGGCGGCACGGCATTCCAGTCCGACGCAGGGATGTGCGGCGACTACGACAGCGTCATCGGCATGGTGAAAGACGGCGCCACCCTCCGCTTCTGGCGCAAGATGCCAGGCGAAAAGCTCGGTCCGGCGGAAGGCGAGGCAACCGTCTGCGGCGTGTTCGTCGAAACCGACGACGTGACCGGCCTGGCGCGCCGGATCGAACCGGTCCGGATCGGGGGCCGCCTCGCCCAGGCGATGCCCACGGTCTGAGCATGATCGCGCTGGCCGCCGGCGTTTCGTTGGCGCCAGCAAAATGCGACAAAACTTCGGAGGCAAGACACGGGCGTCCCAGGTTTGGCGTAGCATCCCCCCGGGTTGTGTGGCATCACGCAACAAACGGGGCCGGTACAGGATCAGGACAATAATGCCAGAGCAGGAGCGGCTTGCCACGCTGACACGCATCCTGCGCGATCTGCTGGGGGACGATACGATCGAACTGACGATGCGAACAACGCGGCAGGACGTGCCCGATTGGGACTCCTTCTGTTATGTCAACTTCATCGTAGCGGTCGAGGCCGAATTTCGGATCAAGTTCCGTATCGCCGATATTGAATCGTTTTCCACCGTCGGAACGATCGTAAAAGCCATCGATACCGAGCAAACGCGCTAACGATGCTGTTTAATTCATACATTTTCATCTTCGGCTTTCTGCCGGTCACGCTGGGCGGCTTCTATGTCCTGGGTAGCCGCCGCCGTGAATGGGCTTTGCTCTGGCTGGCCGCCGCCTCATTGCTGTTTTACGCCTGGTGGCGACCGCTGAATGTTTTGCTGATCGCTCCGTCTATACTGATTAATTACGGAATTTCTCGTTTTTTGGAACGAAACGCTCAACCGCGGCCCGGGCTCGCCCGCGTCGCGTTGGTTGCCGGGATCGTCTTCAATCTGTGCTTCCTCGGATACTTCAAATACCTCACATTTGGCGAGCAGGCGTTGAACGATCTGTTCGGCACCAGCTTCATTCTCACCCAGGTCGTCTTGCCATTAGGCATTTCTTTCATTACGTTTCAGAAAATCGCATTTCTGCTGGACGTCCATGCGGGCCGGGTAACCCACTTCACGTTTCGCGAGTATGCGCTCTTCGTGTTGTTCTTTCCGCAGCTCATCGCCGGACCGATCGTGCACTACCGGGAGATGATGCCGCAGTTCAAAGCCGTCTCCTGCCGGTTCGACGCTGAAAATATGTCGGTCGGCCTGACCCTGTTCTTCTTCGGCCTCGCCAAGAAGCTCATACTCGCAGATCCGCTCAGCTCGATGGTCGGGACGCCGTATGACCAGGCGGCGTCAGGCGTCCCGCCGACCATCATCAACGCATGGATTGCCGCGCTGGGTTTTACACTACAGATTTATTTCGATTTTTCCGGTTATTGCGACATGGCGCTCGGGCTCGCTCGGTTCTTCGGGATCAAGTTGCCGGTCAATTTCAACTCGCCGCTGAAGGCCCGCAGCATTATCGACTTCTGGTCGCGCTGGCATGTCACGCTGACCCGGTTCTTGACCGCTTACCTTTACGTGCCGATGACCCTGGCCATGACGCGCCGTCGCATGGCGAGTGGAAAACCTATCCGCAGCGCACGCGATATGGGCGCCTCCGCATTCATCACCGTGCTGGCGATGCCGACGATTCTGACGATGCTGGTTTCCGGCGTTTGGCATGGCGCGGGATACACATTCCTGCTGTGGGGTCTGCTGCACGGCGTGTTGCTGTGCATCAACCACGCCTGGCGACTGATACGACCACGCATCTGGCGCAACACGGCGTCCTACAACCGGCGGGTGGCGCCCATCGCGTTCCTGCTGACCTTCATTTCGGTCGTGTTCGCCATGGCAATGTTCCGCGCGCCCAGCGTCGGCACCGCCGTCGTCCTTTGGAAAGGCATGATCGGCGGCTATGGTGCGACGTTGCCCCAGGCCATCCTGTCCCGTCTCGGCCCCATCGCAGGCTGGCTGCAGGCGCTTGGCGTTCAACCCGCCTGGACCAGCGGATCGCTTCTGCTAACCGCGACCGCCCGCATCCTGGTACTGCTGTTCATCGCCCTGGCACTCCCCAACACATTGGAGCTCCTCGCGGCCTATGAGCCGGCAATCGGGATCAAACCGGCCAAAGCCCCCGGTTTCCTGCTGGGCTTGACTGTGTGGCAGCCAAACCGAGCCTGGGCAGTCGGACTGGCGGGCATCGCCTTGGCCGGGGTCCTGTCACTCGGCGGACTGCACGAATTCATCTACTGGCAGTTTTGAAGCATGGGCAATTCGAGAACAGGCAACAATTGATCATGAGCAAATCGAAGTGCCGGCAATCTTGATCTGTCAGCGGATTTGATGGAAAGCCCGCGCGCTTTTCTCCGGACATGGGTCACCGGCCTCGCCGGCCTCGCGCTTCTGGTCGGCGTGATAAACCTGTGGAAGCACCGCCAGCGCCGCCAGCATCGCATACGCGCCCCAGTGCGAGACCCCCGCGGCAATCAGGAAATCCGCCGGCACCA
>JAQGHW010000855.1 GCA_028291505.1 Rhodopila sp.
CAACTCATCCAGTGCGGCCGGATCCTCGATCGTTGGTGGGACTGGCGCATCTTCTCCGTCGGCGATCTTGCGGATGCTGGCGCGCAGGATCTTCCCGGACCGGGTTTTCGGCAAACGCCCCACCACCCTCGCATCCTTAAACGCCGCGACGGGACCGATGCGGTCGCGGACCAACGCGACCAGTTCGGCGGCGACCTCCGCCTCCGGCCGGTTGACCCCGGATTTCAGCACCACGAAGCCTATCGGAGTCTGGCCCTTCAGTTCATCCTTGGCGCCGATGACGGCGCACTCGGCAACATCTTTGTGGGACGCCAATACTTCCTCCATCGATCCGGTCGACAAACGATGACCGGCGACATTGATGATGTCGTCGGTGCGGCCCATGACCCAGACGTCGCCGTCTTCATCGACCACGCCGGCGTCGCCGGTGCGATACCAGCCGGGGAAGTCGGACAGGTAGGCGGCGTGGTAGCCCTCGTCGTTCTGCCACAGGGTTGGGCCGCAGCCGGGCGGCAAGGGCAAGCGAAGGGACAGGTTGCCGGTCGCACCGGCTGGCAATACTTTGCCGTCGTCGTCCAATGCGTGCAGGTCGTAGCCGGGGCATGGGCGGCCGCCAGACCCCGGCTTGAACGGAAACAGCCCGAACTGGCGGAAGCCCGCGGTGATCGGCCAACCCGTCTCGGTCTGCCACCAGTGATCGACGATGGGTTTACCGAACAACTCGTGCGCCCAGACGCCGGTGGGCGGGTCGCAGCGCTCGCCGGCGAGGTACAGCGCGTCCAGGCAGGACAGGTCGTACTTCCGCGTCAGCAGCCCCTCGGGGTCCTGCTGCTTGATGGCCCGCATGGCGGTGGGGGCGGTGAACAGGATTTTCACGCGATGCTGGGCGATGACCCGCCAGAACGCGCCGGCGTCCGGGGTGCCCACGGGCTTGCCCTCGTACATCACCGACGTGCAGCCCCGCATCAGCGGCGCGTAGACGATGTAGCTGTGACCCACCACCCAGCCGACATCCGACGCGGTCCAGAACACATCACCGGCATCCAGGCCGTAGATCATCCGCATGGAGTTCCACAGCACGACCGCGTGGCCGCCATTGTCGCGCACCACGCCCTTGGGACGGCCGGTGGTGCCGGAGGTGTACAGCACATAAAGCGGATCGGTCGCCAGGACAGGGACACAGGCGTGCGGGACAGCGGCCTGGATGGCGGCGCTGAAGTCGTGGTCCCGGCCTGGGGTCAGCGGCGCCTCGGCTTGCGGACGCTGCAGGATCAGGCAGGCGTCGGGCTTGTGCGGCGACAACGCGATGGCGGCGTCCAGCAGCGGCTTGTATTTGACCACCCGCCCCGGCTCCAACCCGCACGACGCGGACACGATGACCTTCGGCTTGGCGTCGGCGATGCGACTGGCCAGTTCCGCCGCCGCGAAGCCGCCGAAGACGACCGAGTGCACCGCCCCCAGACGAGCCGTAGCCAGCATCGCGATCGCGGCCTCCGGGACCATGGGCATGTAGATGACGACCCGATCGCCTTTCGCGACGCCCAGCGCGGCGAGGGCCCCGGCAAGCCGCGCGGTCAGGTCGAGCAACTCGGCATAGGTGAAGGTCCGCACCGTGCCCGTCATCGGGCTGTCGTGGATCAGCGCGGGCTGGTCGCCTCGGCCGGTTTCGACGTGCCGATCCAGGCAGTTGTAGCACGTGTTGAGCATTCCGCCGGCGAACCACTGGCCGAACGCACCCAGGGATGGGTCGAAAACTTTATCCCACCGTTTTGTCCAGGTAATGCCCTGGGCCTCGGCCGCCCAATACGCCGCGGGGTCGCGCGTCCAGTCGCCGTAGGCGTCCGCGTAGGATGGGGCGCTCGTCATGCCACGTTGCTCCCTGTTTCATTATGGCGGTTTTCGGGCGGGGCCGTTCGGCGGTCAAGCTGGACATGTGGTCCGGGCCGCGTCTATCCGATCGGCCCGGGGCCAGGCCTCCGCCCCAACACTTGCGCGCGATGCCGTCGGATGGTTTCTGCGGGGGCGAAGCAGAGGGACGACACGATGCGGATCCAGGGTCTGGCGGCGGTGGTGACAGGCGGCGGCTCAGGCCTGGGTGCGGCGACGGCGGCGCATCTGGCGGCGCTGGGTGCCAAGGTGACGGTGCTCGACATCAACCAGGCTGCGGCCGAGACCCAGGCCTCGAAGATCGGTGGCATCGGCGTCGCCTGTGACGTGGCGGATGCGGCGTCCGGGCAGGCTGCCTTCGCCGCGGCCCGCTCGGCGCACGGCCCCGTGCGGATCCTCGTGAACTGCGCCGGGGTCGGGACGGCCGGGCGCATCGTCGGCCGCGACGGGCCGATGAATCTGGAGGCGTTCGAGCGAGTCATCCGCGTCAACCTGGTCGGCAGCTTCAACATGTTGCGCCTGGCGGCCGCGGAAATGAGCGACGCCGAACCGCTGGAGGAAGGCGAACGGGGCGTAATCGTGAATACCGCCTCCATCGCGGCGTATGAGGGTCAGGTCGGGCAGCCGGCCTACGCGGCCTCCAAGGGCGGCATAGTGGCGATGACGCTGCCCGCGGCTCGGGAGCTGGCGAGGGCCGGCGTGCGGGTCCTCACCATCGCGCCAGGGTTGTTTCAGACGCCGATGGTGGACGGGTTGCCGCCGGAGGTTCAGGCCAGCCTCGGCGCCGGCATCCCATTCCCCTCGCGGCTCGGGCGGCCGTCCGAATATGCCGAACTGGTGGAGCATATCGTCCGAAACCGCTTCCTCAACGGCGAGGTGATCCGGCTGGACGGGGCGTTGCGGATGCCGCCGCGATGATCCGCCGGTGCATCGGTTGGCCGGAAACCGGCGGCCGAACGCTGGCGGAATCAGCCGCAGTACCCATATTTGATGCCCCGGCAATTGACCGGCGTCAACCGTTACCTTTCGGTTAGCCGAACGTCCTCTCTGTGAATTGTGTTGTTTGTGACCCCGAGATTTCGGAAAAACAACTGTCCTAACGCAGCGGGTAGCATGACTGAGATCGTCGATGTCGCGATAATCGGGGCAGGGCCCTATGGGCTTTCGATCGCCGCTCATCTTGCCGGAAGCGGGGTGGATTTCCGCATCTTCGGCAGCGCCATGCACACCTGGCGCACGTCCATGCCAGAGGGAATGGTGCTGAAGTCCGAGGGCAACGGATCCAACCTCTATGATCCCGCCGGGGAGATGCCGCTGTCGCGGTTCTGCGCCGACCGCGGGCTGCCGTACCAGGATATCGGTTTTCCGATCCCGCTGGCCACCTTCATCGACTACGGCATCGCCTTCCAGCAGCGCTTCGTGCCCAGGCTGGAGGATCGCTTGGTGACCGAGGTGAAGCCGACCGCCTATGGCTTCGACCTGCACCTGGGCGACGGCGAGGTCGCGCCAGCCCGCCGCGTGATCGTCGCCGCCGGCATCCGTGCATACGAATATATGCCGCCTCAGCTCGCGGACCTGCCGACCGAACTGGCCTCGCACAGCGCGATCCACGTGAAGGTCGAGCCGTTCGCCGGGCGTGAGGTCGCGGTGATCGGCGGCGGTGCCTCGGCGATCAACCTGGCCGCGCTGCTGCACCGGACCGGAGCCAAGGTTACCCTCATCGCCCGCCGCCCCGCGATCGCCTATTGCGGCCCGCCGTCGGAGCGAACGTTGCTGGAGCGGATCAAGGAACCAGAATCCGGGCTGGGTACCGGTTGGCGTTCATGGGCCTGCTGCGCGATGCCGATGGTGTTTCATGCGATGCCCGAGGCGTTCCGCCTGATGGTGGTGCGCAAGCACCTGCCGGCGGCCCCGGGATGGACATTGCAGCCGCAGGTGGACGGCATCGTTCCTACGATCCTGGGAGCAACCTTCGCCCGAGCGGACGCGGTGGGCGGGCGGGTGCGGCTGGAACTGGACCTGCGGGGCGGCAAAAAGCAGATCGTGACCGCGGACCACGTCATGGCGGGGACCGGCTACCGGGTGGATATGCGCCGGCTGGCGTTTCTGGGGCCGGACGTGCTGGATCGGCTCGACTGCGTGAACCATACACCACGCTTGTCGCGCTGGTTCGAGAGCTCGGTTCCTGGCCTGCATTTCGTCGGCACCGCGGCGGCCAACAGCTTTGGGCCGATGATGCGCTTCGCGTACGGCGCGGGGTTCGTGTCGCGACGCCTTTCGAAGCACCTTGTCCGGGCATCGGCGCGCGGCAGCGTGCGGGGTGGCAATGCACCTTCCGCGCCCTGGCCGAAGGCGACCCTGGCCGGCACTTAGCGGGATGACGCGCGGCCTCGGTTCGTAAAGCGATCGACTGATACCTGCGGCCCGAAGGGTTGACTGGTATGCGCGCAGGGTTGGAATGGCGGCTGCGCGCGAAATCAATAAGATACCAGCGGCCCGCCAATTCGACGAAGAGTCAATACTTCGGGCCGCTGGTATGAGACCCCACGCCTGGCAGCAACCGTCAGCCGATGATGATCTCGACGCGGCGATTCTGCGGCTCGCGCACACCCGCGCCGGTCGGGACCAGCAGGTGCGTCTCGCCGAAGCCCTGGATGCTGATGGCGGCCCGCGGCACTCCGTCCTTGACCAGTTCGGCTGCCACCGTCTGGGCTCGGCGAACCGACAGGCCCTTGTTGTATTGCGGCGTGCCGGATGTGTCAGTGTAACCGTTCACCTCGATCCGGGTATACTGCACCTTCGTCGACGTGGACGCGGCCTCGGCAACGATCTGGCGCGCGCGGTCGGTCAGCGTTGCCTTGTCCCAGTCGAAGAACACCAGGAATGAGCGTGCGGGCATCGCAGCGGGCACGGGCGCAGCGGGGGCGGAAGCGACCGGTGCCGGCGTGGCGCCAAAGCTGTAGCGCAAACCGATCAGCAGGGCATGGTCCACGACCTCGAAACCGTTATGGGTGCTGCTGGACGGCAGGACGCCGTTGACGACATCGCCGGTCGTGGTGACGCGGCTGACCGGGACATCCGCGCGCGCGGTGCCGAAAAATCGATACTCCAGCGTGGCCTGAAGACCGGGCAGGGCGGAAATCGGCAGGGACATGCCGGCCATCGCCTGATAGGCGAACGCGCCCGCGGTGCCAAGGCTGACGAGATCCGGTCCGGGGCCGAACGTGTTACCGTTCGCGAGACGGAACGTGGCGGTTCCGTTGCCACGGACATCGTCCATGTTGAGCCAGGCATAGCCTGCCCCGGCGCCGACATAGGGCTGCAACGGCAATCCAAATGGATGCAGTGGGATATCATAGGCGATGTTGGCCATGACGGCGTAAGTCTGCACGTTGCCGGTGACATTGGTCAGTGGCAGCGTCGATCCGCCAGCCCGCAGGGTGGAGACGCCGCTGACACTGTTCGACCGATAACTGCCTTCGATCTCGGTGCGCAAGCCGTTGCCGAAGCCCCAGCCGAGCGCGATGAGGCCGAGGGGGCCAGGATCGGTGTAGACCTTCGTGGTTTGTTGCGATGCTGACAGCGTGCCGGCAAAATTCGCCCCAACCTCGGCGCCGATATACAGGCCCTGGATCGGCTGCGCGACCGCAATGGCCGGCAGCAGGAACACTCCCGCCAACGAAACCTTCCAAAGCATCTTGTTCTCCAATTAGTACAATATGGATAGGTCTAACATAGGAACGAAATGTCCTCAAGTCACGGCAATCGGGGTGATACAGTCCGTTACAAAACTCTAAAGGGCTGAGGCCGGATGGGGCTCCGCCCCGGTTTCGCGAAAATGGGACGGCTACGATGCGCTTTCTCTGCGCCTCTGCGCCTCTGTGGTGAGAAAATCGGTAGATCCCCCGCACACCGGCCTTTCCCGCGAGGCAATATCCGGCCACGCAGACCGTGCTGATTCAATGGCGGATCGCCGGTCCACCCTGATCATCAAGCCCAACACATCGCCCTACGGCCCCACGTCCAGAGTAAAGAACAACGGCCGAACTCGCGCTCGAGCCGCCTTCCGCGCTCATTTCGAACATACCATTGTCGGTCTTCCGGGTTTCATTCGCGGGCCGCCCGCTATGCTTGTTGATTTCTTCGTCGAAGCCAATCCCGACGTAAGTTCGTCCCTCTGTCGTCTCCTGCCGAGTCCGACCCGTCCCATCGAGGCTCAGGCACGATTTGTCACTACGAGTTCCACAGCGACCCACGGCTTGAATCACGAGCGTTTCCGGCCGCCGTAGACTGCTCTGGCCTTCAATGTCAGAATCACCGTTGGCCCGAAGCGGAGTCCCGGCACGGTATAGATGGATCGCCGGCCACGACGCCGCCTACCGCAGCAAATCGACGACCTCGGCCGGGCTCGCAACGATCGCATCCGCGCCCGCCGCCTGCAGTTCCGCCTGGCAGCCATAGCCCCACAGCACGCCGATCGATCGAAGCCCGTTGGCTCGGGCGGCATGGATGTCATGCAGGCGATCGCCGACCATGGTCGT
>JAQGHW010000856.1 GCA_028291505.1 Rhodopila sp.
GCCGCTAACCGTGCGCCACCTAATTGTGTCAGATTGGGCGCGCACCACATATCTTGCGTCGCAAACAGGAGAATATCATGGCTTACAGGGTCGCGGTTGCCGGCGCCACAGGGGCGGTCGGACGCGAGATCATCAAAACCCTGGTGGAGCGGAACTTCCCGGCGTCGGAAGTGATCGCCCTCGCATCCGGCCGCTCGACCGGCGCGGAAATCTCCTTCGGCGAGAAAAAAGTGCTCACGGTTCGGAACCTGGACACGTTCGACTTCACGGGGACCGATATCGGCCTGTTCAGTCCCGGTGCCTCGGTCTCCGCGATCCATGCGCCACGGGCCGCCGAACAAGGCTGCGTGGTGATCGACAACACCAGTCATTTCCGCATGCACGCGGACGTTCCGCTGGTGGTCCCGGAGGTGAACCCGCAGGACCTGCGCTGGTTCGGCAAGCGCAACATCATCGCCAACCCGAACTGCTCGACGATCCAGATGGTGGTCGCGCTGAAGCCGCTGCACGACGAGTTCAAGATCAAGCGGGTTGTCGTCTCGACGTATCAGTCGGTGTCGGGCGCCGGCAAGGAAGGGATGGACGAACTGTTCAACCACACGAAGTCGTCTTTTGTGTACGAGCAGAGCCCGCCGCAGCAGTTTACCAAGGAAATCGCGTTCAACTGCATTCCGCACATCGACATGTTCATGGATGACGGCGCCACCAAGGAAGAGTGGAAGATGGTGGTTGAGACGAAGAAAATCCTCGATCCCGCGATTGCCGTGCATGCCACCTGCGTCCGCGTTCCGGTGTTTATCGGCCACGGTGAGGCGGTGAACGTCGAATTCGAACGGCCGGTGACGGCTGGCGAGGCTCGGGCGGTCCTGCGCGATGCGCCGGGTGTTGAAGTGGTCGATATCCGTGAGGACGGTGGCTACGTCACGCCGCTGGAATGCGCCGGGGAAGACGCGGTGTTCGTCAGCCGCATCCGCAGGGATCCGACGGTGGAGCATGGGTTGTCGTTCTGGTGCGTGTCCGACAACCTGCGCAAAGGCGCGGCGCTGAACGCGGTGCAGATCGCTGAAACGATGATCGCGATGAACCTGCTGGTCAAAAAGGCGGCGTAAGTTTGGAACGAATGGCACGCGGCGCGCTGCCACGCTAAACGCGAACGGCGCCGACAGCCCCCACGGAGAGCGGTGGGAAGCTGTCGACGCCGTGATCGGCAGCCGCGGAATCAGCGGCGGAAGTCGGCACCCTTGCGTTCGACGGTGCGGACCAGACCCTTCCATTCGTTCAGGCCGTAGCCCTCGGTCGGACGCATCTTCTTCATCCGTTCGGCCGCCTTGCGCTGGACGAATTCGTCGATGATGACCGGCTGTTCATCCATCTGGCGGGCGATCAGCTCCAGCTCACAGGCGCGTTCCAGCATGTAGAGGCGCATCAGTGCCCCGTGGATGGTTTCGCCGAGTGTGAGGAGACCGTGGTTCAGGAGGATGACACAGCTTCCGTTGGCGCAGCTTACGCCGAGTGCGTCGCATTCCTCGACGGTCGCAGGGACGCCGTACTCGTGATAGACGACATCGTCGAGGACGTGCAGCGCATCCTGGCTGATCGGGCGCAGGCCCTTGCGCAGCAGCGACACGCCGGCGCCGGCACGTGTATGCGTATGTAGCACGCAGTTGGCGTCGGACCGAGCCTTGTAGACACCGCTGTGGATGATGAAGCCGGCGTTGTTGAACTTGCCGCCCGGGGTCAGGACGTTCCCCTCCATATCCATCTTCACGAGCGAGGAGGCTGTAACCTCATCGAACATCTCACCGTAGTTGTTGATGAGGAAGTGGTTCGGTTCACCGGGGACGCGTGCGGACATGTGGGTGTTGATCAGGTCGGTCCAGCCCAGGTCGTTGACGACGTGATAAAGGGCGGCGAGTTCGCAGCGTGCGTGCCACTCGGCATCGGACATGGCTTGGGGACGTTGGGCTTGCTGAGTTTGCTGGGGCTCAAGTTGTAGCGCGGCTGACATCGGGTTCGTTCTCCGTCTTTGGTAAAGCTTGCGGGTGCATGGTGGGCGGATTGGCCGGATCGTGCAAGTTTTTGGGGGTTGCTGGTGCCCTTCAACCTGATTTTCTGCATTAATTTGCCTACAGCGGGCGAAACGGAGGCAAAATTGACGAATCCACCCTGGAGGGATCGGCGCGGCAGGTTCCTGCCGTTCAAAGCCGCCGTGTTGGCGTCGCTGTTCGTGCCAGGTGCGTTATACGCTTTTTGGCTGGCGACGGGGGAACTCGGCGGGCGACCGGTGATGGAAGCCATCCATGGCATGGGCCTGTGGACGATCCGCCTGCTGCTGGTCTCGCTGGCGATCACGCCGTTCGCCCGAGCGTTGGATTTGCCGTCGTTGCTGCTGGTGCGGCGCAATGTCGGGGTTGCCGCGGCGTGTTACGCGGTCGCGCACCTGTCGCTGTATGTCGTGGACCAGAACTTCAAGCTGCTGACGGTGGTTGGGGAAATCGCCCTGCGGTTTTACCTGACGATCGGTTTCGTTGCGTTGCTGGTGCTGCTCGCGCTGGCGGTCACCTCGACGGACGCGTGGGTCAAGAAGTTGGGGCGAAACTGGAAGCGGCTGCATCGTCTGGCCTATCCGGTCGGCGCCGTGGCACTGCTGCATTTCTACATCCAGTCCAAGCTGAACGTATCGGAGCCGGTGTTCGTCTCCGGCCTGTTCGTCTGGTTGATGGCGTGGCGAGTAGTGCCTGAGACCTGGCGGCGCACGCAGGGGATTGCTTTTGTGGCAGCGCTGTACGGCGGGCTGGCGGTGGTGTCCTCGGTTGCCACAGCCGGGCTGGAGTTTGCCTGGTACGGCCTGGCGACCAAGGTCAATCCGTTGCGCGTGTTGTATGCTAACGAGACGATCGGACGGGGGCTGCGACCGGCGCATTGGGTGTTCGTGGTTACCGCCTCGCTGGTCGTGGTGTTCGTCGTTCGGCGGCTTGGCCGCAGCCGTCAGCCGATCAGGCGGATGTTGCCTGATCCGGAACGAGTCGCCTGAATCGCCGGTCCGCCAAGAGAGGCCTGGCGCGCCTGTCTTGATCCCGGGCGATCGTTCCGTATCTTCAAAATGGGATACAAACTAGTTTCAGAAGTATCGACAAAAGTTGGTATCATTTCATCTTTTGTTTATGGATTACCACTACGTTAACCGAGGCTTGCCGATGAATCTAGATATCTTTGGTCAGGCGTGGTCCGCACGACCGCAAAACGCATCTGATCTGCAACCAGCATGGTCGAACCTATCGTGCGGAGCGCTTCCTGCCCGAATCCCTTGACCCCCTTCGGTCAGCGGGCTACCGGCTGGTAACCGACAGCCGAGGATCCGACCGGTGAACGCCTTCACCTTCCCGCCGCCACCCCCCTGCCCCGAGGCCGAAGCGTTACGGCTGGAGGTGCGCGATTTCCTGCAAATTGCCCTGGCGGATCGCAAGCCGGTGGAGAAAGCCGAATCCTGGACCGGCATGGATGCGACGTTCAGCCGGAAGATGGGCCAGCGCGGCTGGATCGGCATGACCTGGCCCAAGGAACATGGTGGCCATGAACGGTCGTCGCTGGAACGCTATGTAGTGTTGGAGGAAATGCTGGCCGCCGGTGCGCCCGTCGCGCTGCACTGGATCGCCGACCGTCAGTCCGGGCCGTTGATCATTCGGGTCGGCACGGACGAGCAGAAGAAGATCCTGCCACGGATCGCCGCAGGGGAAGTATTCTTTTGCATCGGCATGAGTGAGCCGGACGTCGGCTCCGACCTCGCCTCGGTACGGACCCGAGCGGCGAAGGTCCAGGGGGGCTATCTGGTCAACGGCACCAAGGTCTGGACCAGTTTCGCCCACAAGTCGCACTACATGATCCTGTTCTGCCGCACCGGTCCCGCGGAGGATCGCCATGGTGGCGTCAGCCAGTTTATCGTCGATCTGCACAACACGCCCGGCCTGACCATCCGTCCGATCATCGCGATGACCGGTGAACACCATTTCAACGAGGTCGTCTTCGAAGATGTCTTCCTTCCGGAAGGTGCGTTGCTCGGGCGAGAGGGTGACGGCTGGAACCAGGTCACCAGCGAACTCGCATTCGAGCGCAGCGGTCCGGAGCGGTTCCTGTCCTCATTCTGGCTGTTCGTCGAATTGGTGCGGGCGTTGGGTGCGGAGCCGTCGGACGCCGGAGCCATCGCCATCGGGCGGCTGACGTCGCACATCATGACGTTGCGGCGGCTGTCGCGGTCGGTCGCCGGCATGCTGCAGAATGGGGAGAATCCCGCGCTGCAGGCGGCACTGGTCAAGGACCTGGGCGCGCTGGTCGAGCAGGAAATCCCCGAGATCGCCCGTCAGTTGGTGGACGCGGAACCGGATGCGAAATCCACTCAGGCTTTCGCCGCCGTGCTGGCGCATACGATGATGCACGCGCCTTCGTTTTCGCTGCGCGGTGGCGCGCGGGAAATCCTGCGCGGGATCATCGCCCGCGGGCTCGGGCTTCGCTGATTGTTTCAAGGACAACGACAATGACCGACAAGGTGCTGTACCAGCAGGACGGCCAGATCGTCACGATCACGCTGAACGACCCGGCAATGCGCAATCCGATCTCGGAGCGGGAAACCGTCGATGCCATGGTCGCCGCGATCGAACGGCTCAATCAGGATGGTTCGGCGAGGGTCGCCATCCTGACCGGTGCGGGTTCGGCGTTCAGCTCCGGCGGCGACCTGCGCGCGATGCAGAAGGCGTTCGAGGCGCGGGCGGAGCAGCCGGCGCTGACGCCGCAGTACTACAAATTCGGTATTCAACGGATCCCGCTGGCGTTCGAAAAGCTGGACGTGCCGATCATTGCGGCGGTGAATGGGCCGGCGATCGGCGCCGGGCTGGATCTGGCCTGCATGTGCGACATGCGCATTGCTTCCGAAAGTGCGCGGTTCGCCGAGAGCTTCGTGAAGGTCGGGATCGTGCCGGGTGACGGCGGCGCGTGGCTGCTGCCTCGGGTCGTCGGATATTCGAAGGCCTGCGAGATGGCGTTCACCGGTGACATGCTGAACGCGCAGGAGGCGCTGGCCTGCGGTCTGGTGTCACGCGTGGTGCCGGACGCCGAGCTGATGGAGGCGGCGAAAGCGCTGGCGTCGCGGATCGCGGTGAACCCGCCATATGCGGTGCGGATGGCCAAACGCCTACTGATCGAGGGGCGGAACAGCCGGTTGGATACGTTGCTGGAGCTGTCCGCGAGCCTGCAGGCACTGGCGCATTCGACTGCTGACCACCGGGAGGCAGTGACTGCGTTCCTGGAGAAGCGGAAGCCGGATTTCAAAGGGGAGTGAGGGTGGCCTGAAGCCTGTGGCGGTCGGTCATAGGAGAGAGCGTGCACGCGCGGTATCCGTCGGCAAAATACGGGCCGCGGCGCGCCTGGTCTCCGGATTGGTTGAAAATCTGAGTAGATGATCGACCGAGCTTATCAGTTCATGCAAACCGGATGACTTGTCGACGATCCGGTCGAACATGGGGCCGGTCACCGCAGTCTGAACGTAGAGCAGATCGGGTGTAGCGGTAAGAGCGACCAGTCTCGGGCGGGAAGCCTGTGCCATCTGGCCATTTACCAGACTTGCCACGGCCAGGCCGCTGATCTCCGGCAAATGATAGTCGACGAGCGCGAGATCGCAGCATTTTTCGCGAATTCTTCGAATGGCCGCCAGACCATCGGAGGCTGTCTCCACGACGTAGCCTTTCCGTTGCAGGACGTTGGCCAGCAACAGCCGTTGGCTCTCGTCATCCTCGACGACCAGGATGCGTAGTGGATCGGGATCCTTGTCCTTTGCTGCCGGATGGCGGGGACCCGCGACGTTATCATCCTCCGACTGATTATCGATCACATCCCGGGCCGCTTGCTTCGCTGCGGTATCCGGCGCCGATGCGACACTGCTGGTGATGGCGGAGATGACGGCGGAGAGACCACATGACTTGTCGAGGACCAGGTCGAACGCGCTGTTTGCTCCG